>NZ_JASCYH010000022.1:0-41548 GCF_030011715.1 Gulosibacter sediminis
GGGGGGGGGGGGGGGGGGCCCCGCCGCCCCCCCCACGGCGCGGGTCGCCGGCCGCTCGGTGTCCGAGAGGCGGGGCGCCGACGTCTGGGGCGCCGACTTCTGGGAGGCCGAAGGCTGCGCCGCCGACGGCAGGGCCGTCACGTTCGAGCGGGCCGCGTTGCTCGGTGTCGCCTCGGGTTGTGCCTCGCCCTGCTCGACGCTCGTGATGCGGGCGCGCAGCCGGTCGAGCTGCGTCGCCTTCTCGGCCTCGGCAAGCGCGCCGTCATCGGCGTCAGCGGACGCTTCGGCCGTCGGGCGGCTGGGGAATGCAATGACCGGGGCGAGCCCATCGGCGCCGCGGTTCTGGTCGTTGGTCATGTGAGAACACCTTCCGTGAGACTCGGCGAACGCATCGATGTGTCAGCGCTCCGATGCATCGAAGTGGGGCGGGCATCGTCACGAATGACCATGCCCGCCCCTGGGTCGACTACGCGATGCGTTCGATGATCTCGCCGGTGGCCTCGTCGTAGACGGGCTCGTCGGCTTCGGCCTCGGCGCCCTGACGGACACCGAGCTTCACGAGGATCTTGTCTTCGATCTCGAGCGCGACGTCGTCATGTTCCTTGAGGAAGCGACGCGCGTTCTCTTTACCCTGGCCGAGCTGGTCGCCCTCGTAGGTGAACCACGAGCCCGACTTGGTGACGATGCCGTGCTCGACACCGAAGTCGATGAGCGACCCCTCGCGCGAGATGCCCTCGCCAAAGAGGATGTCGAACTCGGCCTGCTTGAAGGGCGGGGCCATCTTGTTCTTGACGACCTTGACGCGGGTGCGGTTACCGACGGCGTCGCCGCCGTCCTTCAGTGTCTCGATGCGGCGAATGTCGAGGCGCACCGAGGCATAGAACTTCAGTGCCTTACCGCCCGAGGTGGTCTCGGGGCTGCCGAAGAAGACGCCAACCTTTTCACGCAGCTGGTTAATGAAGATGGCGGTGGTCTTCGTCTGGCTCAGACCACCCGTGAGCTTGCGCAGGGCCTGCGACATGAGGCGGGCCTGAAGGCCGACGTGGGCATCGCCCATTTCGCCCTCGATCTCGGCCTTCGGGGTGAGCGCTGCGACCGAGTCGATGACGACGAGGTCGACGGCGCCCGAGCGCACGAGCATGTCGGTGATTTCGAGCGCCTGCTCGCCCGTGTCGGGCTGCGAGACGAGCAGCTGGTCGATGTCGACGCCGAGCTTTTTCGCGTACTCGGGGTCGAGCGCGTGCTCGGCGTCGATGAACGCGGCGATGCCGCCGGCACGCTGCACGTTGGCGATGGCGTGGAGCGTCAGGGTTGTCTTACCCGACGACTCCGGGCCGTAGATCTCAACGACGCGGCCGCGAGGCAGGCCGCCAACGCCGAGCGCGACGTCGAGCGCGACGGAGCCGGTGGGGATGCTGTCGACGGGGGCGCGCTCTTCGCTGCCGAGTCGCATAACCGACCCCTTACCGAACTGGCGGTCGATCTGCGTCAGTGCGCTTTCGAGGGCTTTCTCGCGGTCTTTTGGTGCTGCCATTTTGGATGCTCCTTGGAGTCGGTATGTTGGTGCCCACAGGCTGTCTTGCGCTGATGTAGAGCACTTCGACAGGGCTGCGACCGGGTTTCGAACCTGATGCCGTCAGGCTAGGTCGAGCCTCCGACATGCATCGCAGTTGCTCGCCCGCCTGTGGAAAAGATCCGCTCCACAGCTCGCACGGTTGACACTACACCCGCTCGAACAATGTTTCGAACATGTGCGGGCGTGTCGCGCCCGGCTTTCGAATCTGACGAACGCGCATCCGCCCCGCTTCGCCCACCTAGGCTGGTGCTACCAGCAGGCAACGAGCAGCAGGAGTGACCATGGCGCCCGAACCAATCGGCCACATGACCGCCTACGGCGCCGAGCACCTCATCGTGCTCGCCATCACGGTTGTGCTCGCCGTTCTGCTCACCATCTGGGCTCGACGCGCGAACGGCACCGAACGGTTCGAGCGCATCCTCACCGTCTCGGGCTGGGTGCTGCTGGGAATCGCAGTCTTCTGGCTCGCGTGGGGCTTCCTGCCCGTGAAC
This sequence comes from Gulosibacter sediminis, assembly GCF_030011715.1. Taxonomy (NCBI): domain Bacteria; kingdom Bacillati; phylum Actinomycetota; class Actinomycetes; order Micrococcales; family Microbacteriaceae; genus Gulosibacter; species Gulosibacter sediminis. The sequence continues at coordinate 2,068 of NZ_JASCYH010000022.1, forward strand.
TGGAACCTCAACGAGTCGCTCCCCTTCCACTTCTCGGACGGGCTGCGCATCTTCGCCGCGATCGCGCTCATCACCCGCACGCCGTGGGCCGTGCTCGTCTCGTACTTCTGGGGCCTGACGCTGAACCTCATGTCGGTGCTCACGCCTGACCTCAACTACTTCGTCAACCCGACCCTCGAGTTCACCCTCTACTGGGTGCTCCACGTCGCCGTGTTCCTCGTGCCGTTCGTGCTCATCTGGGGCGCGGGCTACCAACCCACTTGGAAGGGCTTCGTGCTCGCCTACCTCATCACCTGCGCCTGGGTGGCAATCGCCATGATCGTCAACGCGATCACGGGTGCAAACTATGGCTACCTCTCGCACCCGCCGCGCGGCATCTCGCTGCTCGACGCGCTCGGGCCGTGGCCGAGCTACGTGCTCTGGGAGCTGCTGCTCGTCGCGATCGTCTGGTCACTCATGACCTGGCCGTGGACGACGCGGCGCGCGATTGCCGCATCCGGGCCCGCCGACAAGCCGGGCTTCGTGCGTCGCCGTCGCGTCCCAGTCCGCGCCGAGCTCAGCCCGCAGCCGGCAGTGACGGCCTAGTTCGAGGGCGGCAACAGGCCGACGCCGTACCAGCGGTTGCGCGGCACATCCATCGCGTCGCAGAGCGCGAGCCAGACGTCGCGGGCGTCCTCCCCCTCGTCGAGCGCCTGCTTCGCGGTGCGGTCGCCGAGCGGGCCGAGCACGACGTCGCGCACGACGGACGCCCCGTAGGCCTCGCCGAACTCGTCGCGGACCGCTCGCTGAAACTCGCTCAATCGCATACCCACCAGCCTAACGACCCGATGCCGCACCACCATGGAAAACCGGCTCGGCCCCGAGCAGCGCAGCTGTTCGGGGCCGAGTGCTGGTTCGGGTTAGTGCGTCGAGACTGCCTGCTCGTGACGAGCGGGCCCGTTGAGCAGGTTGTCCGGAACGGTGTCGGGAATAACCTGCTGCACCTGCGCCAGTTGGCGTTCGCGCGCGATGAGCGTTTCGCTCTTCGCAAGGCTGTTGCCAACCTCGTGGTAGATCGTCGACAGCGGCGTGTCGAGAGCTTCAGCGACCGAAGCGAGAATCTCGCTCGAGGCCTCTTTCTGCCCACGCTCAATCTCGGAGAGATATCCGAGCGCCACCGATGCACGGCCTGCCACCTGTCGGAGCGTGTCGCCGCGGCGTAGACGGACGTCCCGCAGCACCTCGCCCATTTCGTGTCGAACTAGCACCATACGGAACCTCCCTTCCTCAAGTTCGTTGGCTCGCATGGATCGCGAACCATGAAGTGTACAACCGTGAACTGATCGTGCGCATTCCCGATCACGTCAGCTCGCTCGGAAAATTTTCAGCGTCGCGGCGCTTCGGCCAGGTGTTCGAGCAGATTGAAGATCGCGGCCTCGACCGTGGCGATGCGGATGCGGTGGCGCGAGCCGACCGGGTCGTCGTCGCGCACGAGGTTGCTGAAGTCGAGCTGCACGACGCGGTCGCCGAAGATCGAGTCGATGCCGACGAACACCGTGCCGGGCTGCTGGCCGTCGGCGGGCTCGGGGCCGGCGACGCCGGTCGTCGAAATACCAATGTCGACCGGCTTCTCGCCCTTGAACGAGAACTGCTTGCGCACGCCCGCGGCCATCTGCTGCGCGACCTCGGGATGCACGGCGCCGGCCGCCGCGAGCAGCGAGCGTTCGACGCCGAGCAGCTCGCGCTTCGCCGCGAACTGATAGGCGACGGTGCCGCCCTGGAACGACGCCGAGATGCCCGGCACTCGCACGAGCTCGGCCGCGAGCTCACCGCCGGTGAGCGACTCGGCGACCGAAATCGTGAGGCCCGCCTCGATAAGCACCTGCCCGAGTTCAGCGGTCTGGGCCGGGATCACGTTAATTTCGGCGGGCACCGCGGGCAGTGGCGGCATCGCGTCGTCGACCGGGGCGTCGCCAGCAGGCGCCGCAGCGGCCGCCTCAGCCTCGGCACCCTCGGGCAGTGGCACGGCCTGCGCGCCGCCCTCAACGTTGATCGGGTCGATCACCTCGGCCTCCCAGTAGTCGGCCTGCTCGGTGTCGACTGGCTGGGTCGCATCGTCTCTCGAGGATGAATCACTCATGCCTGCTCCCCCACTGTCGTGGCCGACGGTGCGCCACCGTCGTGCTTCTTTGGCCAGTATGCCCGCACGAGGTAGTCGATTCCCGACCAGATGGTGAGAACGAACGCGGCCGACATGAACGCGCCGTTCACCCAGTGCATCCAGTCGCCGAGCAGCGCCGGGAACGGCGCGATCGCGAGCGAGATCGCAACCGCCTGCATGACGGTCTTGAGCTTGCCGCCGCGACCGGCGGGCAGCACGATACGACGGGCCTCGATGAGTCGCCAGACGGTGATGCCGAGCTCGCGCACGAGGATGAGGATCGTCACCCACCATGGCAGCTCGGCGAGCACGCTGAGCAGAATCAGTGCCGCCCCGGTGAGCGCCTTGTCGGCGATCGGGTCGAGCAGCTTGCCGAGGTTGGAGATGAGGTTGCGGCTGCGCGCGAGGTGGCCATCGACCGCATCCGAGCTGATGCCGACGACGAACAGCGCAAGCGCAACCCAGCGCAGGGCACCGTGCTCGCCCGCATCCGCGAGCATCACCCACACGAACGCGGGCACGAAGAGAATGCGCACCATCGTGATGAGGTTGGGCACCGCCCAGGGGCTCACCGGCCCGTCGCCGCGTCGCCAGATGCGGGGCCGCTCGGCGGCGTTGCGGGGGTCAGTCACGACCGGTCAGCTCCCATGCGTCTTCGGACTCGGAGGACTCGACCTCTTCAAGGCCCTCGTACTTCGCCTCGATCGGGTCGTCGCCGTACGGGTCGGCGTCATCGTCGTCGCCCGAGGGCGCCGCCGGCGGCGGACCGTCGCCGCGCAGCATCGCGAGCACTTCGGCGAGCTGATCCGGAGCGACGAGCACGTCACGCGCCTTCGAGCCCTCAGAAGGGCCGACGATCTCGCGCGACTCGAGCAGGTCCATGAGTCGCCCCGCCTTCGCGAAGCCGACGCGGAGCTTGCGCTGCAGCATCGAGGTCGAGCCAAACTGCGAGGTGATGACGAGCTCGGCGGCCGCGAGCAGCGGCTCGAGGTCATCGCCGATGTCGGAGTCGATCTCGCGCTTCTCGGCTGGCGCCGTGACGTCGGCGCGGTACTCGGGCTTCGCCTCGGACTTCACGTGCGTGACGACCTGGTGAATCTCCTTGTCACTCACCCACGCGCCCTGCACGCGAATCGGCTTCGAGCCCTGCGGCGAGAACAGCGCGTCACCCTGACCGATCAGCGTCTCGGCACCGGTCTGGTCGAGGATCACTCGGGAGTCGGTCGAGCTCGTCACGGCGAAGGCAAGGCGCGAGGGCACGTTCGCCTTGATGAGGCCGGTGACGACGTCGACCGAGGGGCGCTGCGTCGCGAGCACGAGGTGGATACCCGCGGCGCGCGCGAGCTGCGTGATGCGCACGATGGAGTCCTCGACGTCGCGTGGCGCGGCCATCATGAGCTCGGCGAGCTCGTCGACGACGACGAGGAGGTACGGGTAGGGCTTGAGCTTGCGCTTCGACCCCTCGGGTACTTCGACCTGCCCCGCGCGGATCGCCGCGTTGAAGTCGTCGATGTGCCGGAACCCGAAGTTCTCAAGGTCGTCGTAGCGCATCTCCATCTCCTTCACGACCCACTGGAGCGCCTCGGCGGCCTTCTTCGGGTTCGTGATGATGGGGGTGATGAGGTGCGGCACGCCCTGGTATGGCGTGAGCTCGACGCGCTTCGGGTCGACGAGCACCATGCGCACCTCGGTGGGCTTCGATCGCATGAGCAGTGAGACGATCATCGAGTTCACGAAGCTCGACTTACCCGAACCGGTCGAACCGGCGACGAGCAGGTGGGGCATCTTCGCGAGGTTCGCGAGTACGAAGCCACCCTCGACGTCTTTGCCCACGCCAATCGTCATCGGATGGTGCGCTTTGAGCGCTTTCTGCGAGGCGAGCACGTCGCCGAGCTGCACCGTCTCGCGGTCGGTGTTCGGAATCTCGATACCGATCGCCGACTTGCCGGGAATCGGCGAGAGGATGCGCACCTGGTTCGAGCGCACGGCGTAGGCGATGTTCTTCGAGAGGTTCGTGACCTTCTCGACTTTCGTGCCGGGCGCGACCTCAACCTCATAGCGCGTCACGGTCGGGCCGCGCGAGAAGCCGGTCACCTGGGCGTCAACGTTGAACGACTTGAAGGTCTGGTTGAGCGCCTCAATGGTCGACTCGTTCGCCTCGGTCTTTGACTTCGGCGCCTCGCCGCGTTCGAGGATGCGCGTGGCCGGCAGCTGATAGGCCACCTGCTCGTCGCTCGGCTCGGCCCGGGTGTCCCAGCTCGCTGTCTCATCCTCTTCGACCGCCGCGAGCGCGTCGGCCTCGCTCGGCTCGCTCGACGCGGCCGGCGCTGGAGCCGAGGGTGCAGCTGCGGCGGCAGCGGCGGGCGCAGTGCGCTTCGGAGTCTCAGGGATCGGCGCGGTGTCGCCGCGCATCGGCGGCAGCACCTCGGTCGGGTTCTCGAGCGGGGCGGGCGCGCCAAAGTCCTGCGGCGCCGAGCCGTCGGTGGGCGCCTGCACCTCGTCGAACACGTCGAGGCCGAGCACCTCGGTCTCGTCGTCGCGGCGACGGCGCTTGCGGCCCTTGCGGCCCTTCGCCTCGGTGTCGAGCACCTTCGTCGCGTCGCTGCCCTCGCGGTTGCTCGGGTCGACGAGCGGCGTGTCGTAGGCCGGGTCTTCTTCGCGCCCGGTGTCGTTGCGGCGCCACCACGGCACGTCGTCGTCGGTGGGCTTGCGGGCTGGTTCCTCCTGCGCTGCGGGAACATCCTGCCCCTTCGCCTCGGCCGAGTGTTCGGCGCCGACGAGCCAGTTCCAGCCCTCGACGATGCGCGACGGCAGCTGTCTCGGCGGCGTCTTCGTCAGTACGAAGAGCGAGAGTACGAAGATAAGCGCGAGCACGATCGTCGCGCCGATGATCGTGATGATGAAGCCGAGCGAGCCGCCGACCATCCAGCCGAAGATGCCACCGGCGCGGGCGAGCGAGGGCATGCCCTCGGCCGGCTGCGGCTGGCCCGCATGGAGGTGGCAGATGCCGGCGGCGCTGAACAGTGCCATCGCGAGCCCCGTGAACACTCGCCCGTTGTCGTAGACGGATGCGGGGTGCCGGTAGAGCCAGAGCGCGAGGCCAACGAGCACAATCGGCATCGCGTAGGCGACGAGGCCGAACAGTCCGCCGAAGCTGAAGGCGTTGAGGTTCTCGGCGATGACGTTGCCGGGGAAGAACCAGAGCGTGACGCCGCCGATGATGCCGAGCAGCACGAGGGCGGTCGGGAAGGTGTCGCGGCGGTCTTCTTTCGCGAGAGTGTCGCGTCCGAGCGCCCGGGCGGCCCCGCCCATGCTGTGGGCAAAACCGTTCCAGGCGCGCGCGCCGAGCCCCAGTTCCTCGTTGGTGAACTGGACCTTGGTGTCGTTTTTCGCGGTGCCGCGGGAGCGGGTGGAGTTGGACCCGGACCCCTTCTTCCCACGGTTGGAGGCAGTATTCGGCATAACTACCAGGGTAGTGCCGAGGCGCAACTACGCCCCGGCACTACCACGGAGTGGCCGAGAATTGCCCTTCGGGGGTTATTCGCCGGTGTTCGCGAAGGTGACGACGGGCACGATCATCGGGCGGCGACGCTGCTTCGTGCCGGCCCAGCGGCCGACGACGCGGCGTACCGCCTGCGAGAGGCGGTACGTGTCGCGCACACCGTCGTCGAGCGCATCCTCGAGCGCCTTGCGCACCTGCGGCACGAGCGACTCAAACACGCGGTCGTCGGGCGCGAAGGCGCGAGCGTGGAACTCGGGACCCGCGATGATCTTGCCGGTGGCCGGGTCGATCACGGTGTAGATCGAGATGAAGCCCTCGGAGGAGAGCACGAGACGGTCCTTGAGGTCGTCCTCCGTGACGGTGCCGACGGTCTTGCCGTCGACGTAGACGAAACCGACCGGCACCTCCCCGACCTTCTTCGGCACGCCGCCCGCGAGATCGATGACGCCGCCATTCTCGGTGACGATCGTGTGGTCGCGCTCGACGCCGGACTTCACCGCGATGTTCGCGTTCGCGGTGAGGTGGCGGAACTCGCCGTGAACCGGCATGGCGTATTTCGGCTTGATGACGTTGTACGCGGCGAGGAGCTCGTCGGCGAAGCCGTGACCCGAAACGTGCACGCGGGCGTTGCCCTTGTGCACTACGTCGGCCCCGGCCTTCATGAGGTTGTTGATCATGTTCGACACGGGCACCTCGTTGCCCGGCACGAGGCTCGAGGCAAGCACGACACGGTCGCCCTCCCCCACCTCGATCGCGTGGTCGCCCTGCGCGATGCGGTTGAGCACGGCGAGCGTCTCGCCCTGCGAGCCGGTGCAGACGAACACGACGCGGTCGCGCGGCAGGTCGAGCGCCTTCTTGTAGTCGATGATGACGCCCTTGGGCGCGTGCAGGTACCCGAGGTCGAGGGCGATGCCCATGTTGCGCACCATCGAGCGGCCGACGAGCGCAATCTTGCGGTTGTTCGCGGCAGCAGCGTTAATGACGTGTTGCACGCGGTGAATGTGGCTCGCGAAGCTCGAAACGATGACGCGGCCCGTGCTCGTGCGCACGGCCTCGTTGATCGCCGGGGCGACCGACATCTCGGAGCCCGAGTGGCCCGCAACCTCGGCGTTCGTCGAGTCGCAGAGGAACAGGTCGACGCCCTGCTCACCGAAGCGGCTGAGGGCGCGCATGTCGGTGAGTCGCCCATCCATCGGCGTCGGGTCCATCTTGAGGTCGGCCGTGTGGATGAAGCTGCCGGCCTTCGACGTGACGTGCACGCCGAGCGAGTCGGGAATCGAGTGGTTCACGGCCCAGAACTCCGCACGGAACGGGCCGAACTCCTCGACGTCGCCCTCGTGCACCGTCAGCGTGTACGGCGTGATGCGGTGTTCCTTGAGCTTCGCCTCGACGAGCGCGAGGGTAAGCGGCGAGCCGATGAGGGGAATGTCGGGCTTGCGCTTGAGCAGGTACGGCACACCCCCAATGTGGTCTTCGTGGCCGTGCGTGAGGAAGATGCCCACGACGTCGTCGAGGCGGTCGAGGATGATCTCGATGTCGGGCAGGATCAGGTCAACGCCGGGCTGCGTCGATTCAGGGAAGAGCACGCCGACGTCGATGATGAAGATCTTGCCGTTGAGCTCGAACGACGTCATGTTGCGACCGACCTCACCGAGGCCGCCGTGCGGGATGATTCGCATCGTGTCTCGGGCGAGCGGGGGCAGCTGCACCGGAATTGATTCGGTTATTTCGTTTGACATAGTTACCTGTCGGTTTGGCAACCGCAGGATGCGCGGGATGGCCCGGCGGGCGCGGTCGCAGTGGGATGACGCCTAGCGCGTCGTGCCGGCAATCTTCGGCAGAGCGCCACCGGCGGCGGCGTTGCGATCCGGGCGGAAGTTGGAAAAGTCGATGCCGTGGAGGCCCTGCACCTTGGCGATGTCGTTCTCGATCATCTCGGCCTCCCACTCCTCCGGCCCGACGAGGGGCAGGCGGACGCGGGGCGTCGAGATGCGGCCAAGGCCGTGAAGGATGTACTTGGTCGAGACGGTGCCGGGGATGTGCGTCATCGTCGCGCGGGCGAGTGGTTCGAGGAGCTTGTGCTCGGCGGTCGCCGTGGCCAGGTCGCCGCGGTTTACGGCGTCGATGATGGTGCGGTACGGCTGCGGCGCGATGTTCGCGGTCACCCCGATGAGGCCGGTCGCACCGATCGCGAGCTCGGGCAGCGCCATGGCGTCGTCGCCTGCGTAATAGAGCAGGTCGGTCTCGTTGAGCACCTGCGACACCTCGGCGAGGTCGCCCTTGGCATCCTTCACCGCGAGGATATTCGGGTGCTTCGCCAGGCGCTGAATGGTCTCACGCTTCACCGGCACACCCGCGCGGCCGGGGATGTCGTAGACGATCATCGGCAGGTCGGTCGCGTCGGCAACCATGCGGAAGTGCGTGAGCAGGCCCGCCTGCGTCGGCTTGTTGTAGTAGGGCGTGACCGCCATGACGGCGTCGGCGCCGGCCTCGGCCGACTGCCTTGCGAGCTGGATCGCGTGGGCGGTCTCGTTCGAGGGGCCGCCCTGAATCACCTTTGCGCGGCCGTTCGCCACCGACTTCGTGACCTTGATGAGCTGCAGTTTCTCGGCATCGGTGAGCGTCGAGGTCTCGCCGGTCGTGCCGGAGACGACGATGCCGTCGGCACCGTGAGATACGAGGTGGTCGACGAGGCGCTCGACGTCGTCCCATGCAACTTCCCCGTCGTGGTCCATTGGGGTAATGAGGGCGACGAGAACCTGGCCGAAGGGATTTACTGCAGTCACGGCATCCAGGGTACCGCGTGCGGTGATCTCTGGCCGAGTCCGCCCCCGGAAACATGCGGCGGGGTCGGGTGTGGTGGGGCGGCTCGCCGTGCCGGGTTCGCGCCCGTGCGTGTTACCGCGACAATAGGTGTCATGCCAGAACAGCCTGACGCCACCGAATCGACGCCCGAGACCGCTGAGAACGCCGGCACCGGCAAGTCGTCGGCGAGCTCGCGCGCGAAGTTTCGCGTGCGCTCATTCTCGATGCGCGGCCACAACCGGATGTCGCGCGACTTCGACGAGGTGCTTGAGCAGCACGGCCCGCGCTACCTCATCGACTTCCCGGCCGGCCCGACGATCGCCACAATCGCCGCGGATGCGCGCATCAACCTCAACGCCGAGTTCAGCCGCGAGGCGCCCCTCGTGGTCGAGATCGGCCCCGGCAACGGCGAGCAGCTGACCCACGCGGCCCTGCAGCACCCCGACTGGAACTTCCTCGCCTTCGAGGCGTGGCACCCGGGCGCAGCACGCTGCGTCGGCAACTTCGCCCGCGCGGGCGTCGAGAACGTGCGGGTCATCGAAGCGGATGCGGCGCAGGCGCTGCCGATCGTGTTCGGCCTCGAGGTGGCACAGGTCGACGAGGATGTTCAGGGCGGCTACGGCGTCGGCGTCGACGGCACCGGGCGCACGACCGGGCGGCGCGACCCCGCGCATCCGAATTCGGCGAACCCCCTCGCGCACGAGGTGTGGACCTTCTTCCCCGACCCCTGGCGCAAGGCGCGCCACCACAAGCGCCGCCTCGTGAACGAGCTCTTCGCCGCAACGATTGCCGGCGTGCTCGAGCCGGGCGGTACGTGGCGCCTCGCGACCGATTGGGAGAACTACGCCTGGCAGATGCGCGACGTCATCGAGGCTTCGGAGTTCTTCACGAACCCACACGCCGGCGAGCGACCGGATCCGGCCGACCGCGAGCCCGAGCGCGGCGGCTTCGCACCCCGCTACGAAGGGCGGCTGCTCACGCACTTCGAGGAGCGCGGCGAGCTGGCGGGGCGCCCGCCACACGACATCGTGGGGGTTCGCGTCTAGCTCCGGGCCTGCCGAACTTCGAGCCGGTTCGCTAGCTCACGTCGCGGCGCAACCGCGAGGCTTTGCGCAGCCCGAGCTCCGGGATGTCGTGGGTGATCGTGACGATGCCGTTCGCATCGATCGACACCTCCTCGCGCACGAGCGGGCCGCCCTCGCGGCGCTCGACCGGCACTCGCGCAAGCGCGCCGCCTGCCGCGCGGTCCTGCGCAGCGAGCTCATCGGTGAACGGCACGAGCACCTCGGCGAGCGTCGTGAGGTTACCCACGCCCGAGGCGCCGCGGGTGAATTCGACGAAGCGGAACCAGCCGACGTTGTGCGCGGCCCGGTACTCGCGCGTCGTCGTCGCACCGGCCACGGCGTCGCCCGCCTCGACGAGCACGTCGAAGTCGACTGCGCGGCCGCCCTCGCGCTCGCGAAACACGCCGATGCCACGCGATGAGCGGTCGCGCAGCCAGTAGTCGGACTTCGCGTCGGCGGCGATCGCCAGGCCGATCGCGGTCGATGCGGCCGGGTACGGCGAACGGTGCACGCGCCGGCCGAAGCGCTCGCGCAGCAGGCGGGGCACGAGCGGCAGCGCGCTCGCTCCGCCGACGAGGTAGATGCCAGCGATGTCGGAGTCGCTGAGATCGCCGGACTCGGCGCCCGAGGCGGCCATGCTCGGCGCCATCACTGCGATCGTGCGCTCAATGAGCGGCGTCGCCGCCTCGTTGAAGTCGGAGACCAGCACGATGACATCGTCGTCACCCCGCTCGAGCAGCAGGCGTCGGGTCTGCGGGGTGAGCCGCTCCTTCGCAGTGCGGGCCTCCGCGAGTAACCGCTCGCGCTCGGCATTCGGGAGGGTAGAGAGGTCCTCCCCCGTACCGAGCGCGAGACCGACGAGCCGCTCGTCGAAGTCGTCGCCGCCGAGGTGTGGGTCGCCCGAAGTCATGCGCACCTCGTGCTCGGCGCCGTCGATGCGCACGAGCGAGGCGTCGAACGTGCCACCACCGAGGTCGTAGATGACCACGTCCGTGCGCCGCGAGTTCAGGGTGCGTGCGTGCCGGTGACTGTACTCGAACGCGGCCGCGCTCGGCTCGTTGACGAGCGCGAGCACGTGCACTCCGGCGCGGGCGAAGGCGTCGAGCGTGAGCAGGCGCTGCGCGTTACCCGCATTCGCGGGCACACCGACCACCGCCTCGAGGTCGCGGTCACCCGCCGCCTCACGGTCACGCACGAGCGGATGCTGGCGCAGCTGCTCGACGACGTGCGTGGCGAACGCGGCAAGCACCTCGCCGAGCGGGCGGGTCTCGTCGCCGATCGGCACCGGGGTGCCGGCCGACGCATCCGCCGTGCCAAGCAGGCGCTTGAACGAGCGGGCATGCGCGCCGGGCTGGGCCAGCGCATCCCAGCCGCAGACCATGCGGTCGCCCGCGAGCGCGACGACCGAGGGGATGTGTTCGTGCGGGTCGCCGAGGCCGTCTTCCACGCCGACCACCGGGTAGTTCCCGCGGTCGACGAGGGCGACGAGGGTGCGCGTGGTGCCGAAATCGATGCCGAGTCGCATGCGGCAGACCGTACCAAGCACGCGTGACGCGCGACCCTGCGTCGCCCGGTCGCGCCCTCGCTACTTCTTCTTCGACTCCTCGACGTCGCCCGACAGCGCAGCGATGAACGCGTTCTGCGGCACCTCGACGCGGCCGACCATCTTCATGCGCTTCTTGCCTTCCTTCTGCTTCTCGAGCAGCTTGCGCTTGCGGCTGATGTCGCCGCCGTAGCACTTGGCAAGCACGTCCTTGCGGATCGCGCGGATCGTTTCGCGGGCGATGATGCGCGCGCCGATGGCGGCCTGAATCGGCACCTCAAACTGCTGGCGCGGAATGAGCTTGCGCAGGCGCTCGGCCATCATCGTGCCGTAGCTATAGGCCGCGTCGCGGTGCACGATCGCGCTGAACGCGTCGACCTTCTCGCCCTGCAGCAGAATGTCGACCTTGACGAGGTCGTCGGCCTGATCGCCAATGGGCTCGTAGTCGAGCGAGGCGTAGCCCTGCGTGCGCGACTTGAGCTGGTCGAAGAAGTCGAAGACGATCTCGCCGAGCGGCAGCACGTAGCGCAGATCGACACGCTCCTCCGAGAGGTAGTCCATCGACTCGAGGCGGCCGCGGCGCTGCTCGCAGAGCTCCATGACCTTGCCGATGTAGTCCTTCGGCACGAGGATCGACGCCTTCACCATCGGCTCGCGCACCTCGTTGATCTTGCCCTCGGGGAACTCCGAGGGGTTCGTCACGTGGTGCGTCTCGCCGTCCTCGGTCACGACGTCGTAGGTCACGGACGGTGCCGTGGTGATGAGGTCAATGTCGAACTCTCGCTGGAGGCGCTCGGTGATGATCTCGAGGTGGAGCAGGCCGAGAAAGCCAACGCGGAAACCGAAGCCGAGCGCAACCGAAGTCTCGGGCTCGTAACTCAGCGCCGCATCCTCGAGCTTGAGCTTGTCGAGCGCCTCGCGCAGGTCGGTGTAGTCGCCGGCCTCGATCGGGTAGAGGCCCGAGAACACCATCGGCTTCGGGTCGACGTAGCCGGGCAGGCCCTCGCTCGCGGGGTTCTTCGTGGCGGTGACGGTGTCGCCCACCTTCGACAGGCGCACATCTTTCACGCCGGTGATGAGGTAGCCGACCTCGCCCACCGAGAGCCCTTTTGCCTGCTTCGGCTCGGGCGCCGAGACGCCCAGCTCGAGCAGGTCGTGGGTCGCGCCGGTCGAGATCATCTTGATCTTCTCGCCGGCGCGGATTGATCCGTCGACCATGCGCACATAGGTGATAACGCCGCGGTAGGTGTCGTAGACCGAGTCGAAGATGAGCCCGCGCGGGGCCGCATCCTTGTCACCCGCCGGCGCCGGGATGCGCTCGACGATGCGGTCGAGCAGCTCGGCCACGCCCGCGCCCGTCTTGCCCGAGACGCGGAGGACGTCGGCCGGATCGCCGCCGATGAGGTTCGAGATTTCGAGCGAGACGCGCTCAGGGTCGGCCGCCGGCAGGTCGATCTTGTTGAGCACTGGGATGATCTCGAGATCGTTTTCCATCGCGAGGTAGAGGTTCGCAAGGGTCTGCGCCTCGATGCCCTGTGCGGCATCGACGAGCAAGATCGCACCCTCGCACGCCGCGAGCGAGCGCGACACCTCGTACGAGAAGTCGACGTGGCCCGGGGTGTCGATCATGTTGAGGATGAAGTCGCCGGTTTCGGAGGTGTGCCACGGCATGCGCACGGCCTGCGACTTGATCGTGATGCCGCGCTCGCGCTCGAGGTCCATCTTGTCGAGGTATTGGGCGCGCATCACGCGGTCCTCGACCGAGCCGGTCAGCTGCAGCATGCGGTCGGCCAGCGTGGACTTACCGTGGTCGATGTGCGCAATGATGCAAAAGTTGCGGATGCGCTCGGCGGGCGTCGCGAGCGGCTGCAGGATCTCAGGCTGATTCGGCATGGTACCGGCCATTGTCCCATGCTCCTGGGGGCGGATGCGCGTCGTCGGGTGGTTCGTTTAGCGGGGCGGGCCCGTGGCCCGTGCCCGGCGGCGCCTCCCGAGGCGCTGCGCGCTCGAGAAAGTTAGGGGCGCGGTGAGGGTGGATTCCTGGTAAAGTTGGGCGCTGGCTTACGCGTACCCCACTCGACGCGATGCTGACGGCGGCCCCTCTACCCGCTCGAGGCGAATCCATTCATTCTCTTCACGAAAGTAGTTACGTGGCAAACATCAAGTCGCAGATCAAGCGCATCGGCACCAACCGCAAGGCGACCGAGCGCAACCGTGCCTACAAGTCGGAGCTGCGCACCGCGATTCGTCGCGTGCGTGAGGCCGTCGCTACCGGCAACCAGGAGCAGGCCGCTACCGCCCTTGCTTACGCTACGAAGAAGCTCGACAAGGCTGTTTCGAAGGGCGTCATTCACAAGAACCAGGCCGCGAACCGCAAGTCGGCCATCGCGAAGCTCGTGAACGGCGTCGAGGCCTAGTCACCTCGATCTTGTCGAACGCCCCGCTGTGTTGCGGGGCGTTCGTCGTTTCCGTGGCGGTCGGGCCCCAGCTCATCCATGGGTGTTGCATTTGGCCCCAAAAATCGACGAGAACTGGCGCGGGAGGGACCCAAACGCAACACCCACGCGTCGAGGAGCGTGGGTACGGAGGGTGCCGCGCGGATATGCGGGGGCGCGAAGTCGGTTAGAGGTCGCGGGTCGCGATGCGGCGCACGAGGCGCTCGACCGCGAACTCGGCGTCGCGCGAGCCGCCCTTCACCATGAAGTCGGTCTCGGCGGTGAGGCGAATCGCGCGCCCGAGCTCGGGATCGCTCCAGCCCCGCAGCTCGCGTCGGGCCTGCCCGACCTGCCAGGGGGCCGCGCCGACCTGCCCGGCGAGCTGCGCATCCGAGCCGCCGAGGCCCGAGACCTTCGCCATCATGCGCAGCTTCATCGCGATGGCCGAGACGATCGGCACCGGGTTGAGCCCCGTGTCGAAGCCGGCACGCACGAGCATCAGGGCGTCGGCGAGGCGCCCGGCGATTGTCGAGTCGGCGATCTTGAAGCCCGTGGTTTCGACGCGACCGCCGTAATAGCGGTTGACGATCTCGGCGGTGATGTCGGTGTCGGGCGCAATGCTCATGAGCTGCCGCGCGGCCGCTGCGAGCTCCTCGAGGCTCGTGTTGAACGCAGCGATGAGCGCCTGCGCGGCGTCGTTGTCGACGCGTCGCTGCTGCATGCGGAACTCGTCTCGGAGGAAGCCGGAGAGGTCGTTCGCCTTGAGCGGCTGACACGAGACCTCGATCGCGAACTCGCTCGCGCGCACCGCATCCAACAGCTTCTTACCGCGATTGCCCGACTTGTGGCGCAGCACGAGGGTCGTATCGTCGACGGGCGCGGCGACGAAGCTCAGCGCCTCCTCGATAAAGCCCTCGACGGCCTCGTGCACCTGGTCGACCACGACAAGGCGGGGTTCGTTGAAGAGCGACGGGGTGACCACGGTGCTGAGGTCGCCGGGCACATACTCTTTCGCGTTGAACTCGTGCACCTCGAGCGAGGGGTCTTCGGTGCGCAGGTGGGTGCGGAGCAGCGAGGTCGCCTCGCGCGCGAAGAAGTCCTCAGCGCCACTGACGAGCACGATGGGTGCGGGGCGCACCTCGCGCCACGGAACGAGCGTCGCCTTCTGCGACTTCGTCTTCGCCGCGCCTTTTCGCTGTGCCATCGCGCTCCTTCTGCCGACTGCCCATGGTAGTCGGCGCGCGCTGGCCGCGACCCCGCTGTCCACACGTTCGGCGACGCCGCGCGCTGCCGCACCCCGCGCATCCGCGTTCGGATGACTTGGTGTCCCCAACATCCCACTTTTTGCGCGAAAACTGGGATATCGGGGACACCGTGGGGCGGGCGAGGCCGGCGCGGCCGCGGCTACGGCGCGCGGCCGGCCATCGACTGGGTAAGGCGGTCGGCGGCGAGCACGACCGGGTCGACGAGCTCGGCGAGGCGGTCTGCGTCGAGGCGCAGCGTTGGGCCCATGATGCCGAGCGCGCCCACGAGCGTCGCGTTGCGGTCGAACACCGGCGCCGCGATGCCGCTCGCGCCCTCGACCCGCTCCCCCGTGGTGATCGCGACGCCGTGCGCGCGCGTTTCGTCGACGACGCGGCGCAGCGCATCCGGGTCGATGATCGTCTCGCTCGTCAGCGACTCGAGCGGATGCGCGAGCACCTCGTCGAGCAGGCCCGGCGTCCAGGCGAGCAGTACGCGCGCGCTCGAGCCGACGTGGAGCGGCATGATGCGCCCGAGTCGCATCTCGCGGCGCAGCCCGTGGCGCGTCTCGACGACGCCGATGCACACGCGCGACAGCCCCTCAGCACGAAAGAACACTGCGGTCTCTTCGGTCTCATCGCGGAGCGCGGTGAGCGCGGGCGCGAGCAGGTCGACGATGTCGAGGCGGCGCACGGCCGGGCCGGCCCAGTAGGCCATGCGCGAGCCGATCGAATAGAGGTCGCCGTCGCGGTCAAGAAAGCCGTTCGCGACGAGGTTGCCGAGCAGGCGGTGCGACGTCGAATTCGGGATGCCCGTCGCGCGACGAATGTCGGCGGCGGTGAGCGCATCGTTGCGCAATGAAAAGGCGTCGAGGATCGCGGTGATCTTCTCGAGCACCAACAGCGGTGCTTCCTGCATGCCACCAGCCTAGCCAGCGCACACCCGAAGTTTCCACATGGCGGGAATCGCTCTACGATGTGAGACGTCCCGAATCTGCTACCTCAACGGAGAGGTCTCCCTCATGCCCGAATGGTCCATCTTTGCGGTGGTCGGCGTCGCGATCGTCGGCGTCGTGCTGCTCATCGTGCGTTTCCATGTCAACCCGGTCATCGCCCTCGCGATCGGCGCGGCCGCCATCGGCCTCGGCGGCGGGCTCGGTGCATCCGGCACCGTCGAAACCATGGCGACCGGCTTTGGCGAAACCATGGCTGAGGCCGGCCTCCTCATCGCATGGGGCGTGCTCATCGGCTCGATGCTCAACCGCCTCGGCGCTGTCTCCCGGCTTGTCGAGACGTTGCTGCGAGTGTTCGGGCCGAAGGGCGTGCCGTACGCGATCGCCGTCTCCTTCGCCACGTACCTGCAGACGATCTTCGTCGACGTCATGATCGTCATCGCCGCGCCCCTCGCCCGCCGCATCGCTCCGCGCCTCGGCAAGGCCGGCGTTGGCATCATGAGCACCGTCTTCGCAGTGAGCCTCGAGACCGGCATCGCGCTGATGGTGCCGGGTATCGGCGCCGTGATGATCGCGGCCGCCCTCGGCATTCCGATCGGCCAGATGATGCTCTGGGGCTTCGTCGTGGTGGTGCCGACCGTGCTCATCACAACGCTCATCATGACCATCGTCATGAAGGCCGGCTTCTGGAACCCAGAAAAGGACGAGCTCGCGATGATCGACGACGAGACCGTCGTCGAAGAGGTCGCGCACGAGCACGCCCGCTCGGTTGCTGGGGCCACCCGTGCCGTGCCCGTCGCGACTGGTCGCGGCAGCGTCGACTACCCCGCCGACACCACGACCGGTTTCGACGTCGACGAGCTCGACCCTGCGATCGCCGACCGCTCGCGCACGATGCCGCTGCTCGCCCAGTTCGGCCCGCTCATCTTCTCGCTGCTGCTCATCGCGACCGGTGCAATCCTCGACATCCTCGAGGTCGAGATCCCGGCCATCCAGTTCCTCGGGGCGCCCGCGATCGCCCTGCTGCTCGGCGTGATCGGCACCGCGCTCATCTGCCGCTGGGCGCTGCCGAAGGACGAGCTCGAGCGCACCCTCGTGCACGGCTTCAAGGATGCGGGCCAGATCTTCGCGCTCACCGGTGTCGGTGGCGCGCTCGCCGGCGTCATCGCGGCCACCCCGCTCGGCGACCTGCTCACCGGCTACTTCGGCGCGAGCGCCTTCGCGCCCATCCTGCTCGTGTGGGCGATCGCCGCGATCCTCCACGTCGCCGTCGGTTCGGTGACGCTTTCGGCGATGACCGCTGCGGGCATCCTCGCACCGGTCGCCGTGCAACTCGGTATCAACCCCGTGCTCATCGGCCTCGCGGCCGGCGCCGGCGCGCTGTTCCTGGTGCACGTCACCTCGAACACGTTCTGGCTGCTGCAGTCGTTCCTCGGCCAGTCGGTGCGCGGTGCGCTGAAGAGCGTCACCGTCGGCGTCTCGGTGTCGTCGGTCGTCGCGCTGTGCTGCGTGCTCGTGCTCTCCGTTTTCCTCTAATCGTCGCGAAGGAGTCCCCGCCATGACCGACACATCCCTGCCGCTGAGCGGCTTCAAGGTGCTCGAGCTCGGCAACTACATTGCCGCGCCGACCACTGGCAAGATCCTCGCCGACTTCGGCGCCGACGTCGTCAAGGTCGAGCGACCCCGCACCGGCGACGAGCTGCGCCGCTGGCGCCTCGAGGCCGGCGACACGTCGATGCTCTACCGCACGATCAACCGCGGCAAGCGCTCGATCGAGCTCGACCTGCGCTCGCCGCACGGGCGGGATGCGGTGCTTGGGCTCGCGCGCGAGGCTGACGTGCTCGTCGAGAACTTCCGCCCGGGCACGCTCGAGAAGTGGGGCATGTCGCCCACCGCACTCGCCGAGGCGAACCCGGGGCTCGTCATTGTGCGCATCTCGGCCTTCGGGCAGACCGGCCCGATGTCGCCCCAGCCCGGCTTCGCGGCCGTTGCCGAGGCCTACGGCGGGATGCGCGAGATGATCGGCGACCCCGACCGTCCGCCGGCACGCACCGGCTTCTCGATTGGCGACACGGTCGCGGGCATCTACGCCGCGTTCGGCGCTGTGATGCGCCTGCTCGAGCGCGAGCGGGGGCGTCCCGCGAGCGCCGGTCGCCTCGTCGACGTCGGCCTCAACGAGGCAGTGCTCTCGCTCACCGAGTCGCTCGTCGCCGACTGGTCGGCCTACGGTACCCGCCGCCAGCGCACGGGCGGGCGCATGGAGGGCATCGCGCCGTCGAATGCGTACCTCTGCCGCGACGGCAAGTCGATTGTCATCGCTGGCAACGGCGACGGCATCTTCAAGCGCTACATGCAGATCATTGAGCGCCCTGACCTCGGCGACGACCCGACGCTTGCCTCAAACGAGGGCCGCTGGGCGCGCCGCGACGAGCTCGACGCCGCGATCGGCGTGTGGACCGGCCAGCGCACCGCGGCCGAGGCCCTGCGCATCCTCGACGAGGTCGGCGTGCCCGCGGGCCCGATCTCGACCGCCGAGGACGTCGCGGTCGACCCACAGTTCGCGGCGCGCGACATGATTCAGCGCTTCGACATTCACGACGGCGCCGGGCTGCGCGAGGGCGTCGCGATGCCCGGCATCGTGCCCGTGCTCGGCGAGCGCTCGCTGCCGGTGTCGCATCCGGGCCCCGACCTCGGCGCACACACGAGCGAGGTGCTCGAGGAGTGGCTCGGCTGGGATGCGGCACGACGTGCCGCACTTGAGGAGGAAATTCGATGACCCCGACGATTCGTGACGTGACGCTGCGCGACGGCCTGCAGCTCACTGGCAAGCCGCTGCCGACCGAGCGGAAAGTCGCGCTCGTGCGCGAGCTCCTCGCGCTCGGCGTCGAGGAGCTCGAGATCGGTTCGATGGCGCGGCCCGACCTCGTGCCCGCCGTGGCCGACACCCTCGACGTTGTCGCGCAGCTCACGCCTCAAGAGCTGTCGCGCTGCTGGATCTGGGTGGCCACGCCCCGCCACGTCGAGCGCGCCCGCGCGGCGGGCGCGACGCGCTTTCAGTACTGTTTCAGCGCATCCGATTCGCACAACCGCGCGAACATCGGCCGCGACACCGAGACGTCGCTCGCCGCGATGCCGGAGGCGATTGCCGCTGCCGGCCCCGACGGCCAGGTGCAGCTCTGCATCGCAACCTCGTTCACGTGCCCGTTCGAAGGCGTCGTGCCAATCGAGCGACTCGAGTGGATTCTCGGCGATGCGCGCACCGAGGGCGCGACCCACGTCGTGATCGCCGACACGCTCGGGCAGGCCGACCCCGCCGAGGTGCGGCGACGCGTTGCGCTCGCGGTCGAACGGCGCGGACTGCCCGTCGTGTTTCACGGGCACGACACGTGGGGCCTCGGCGTCGCGAACTCGTTGGCGGCGGTCGAGGCTGGCGCGGTGACGCTGGATGGGGCGCTCGGCGGCCTCGGCGGCTGCCCGTTCGCGCCAGGTGCATCGGGCAACACCGCGACTGAGGACCTCGCGTTCGGTCTGCGGCCTTCGTGGGCGACGCCCGAGTCGTTTGCGACGCTCGTCGGACTCGGGCAGGAGATCACGTCGACGCTCGGCGAGGGCGACCGCGCGCGGGTGCTCGGCGGCGCGCTCAGCGAGAAGGCGCAGGCCTTCCCCTGGACGCTGCGCTAGCCGCACTGACACTCCGCACTCGTCGGCGTTGCGTTTGGGCCCGTTTTCGGCCGATTTCGGTCGCGGTTTGGGGCCCAACGCGACGCCCATGGGCCGGATGCGCGTCCAGGGCCGGTCGGGCCCGCCTGCCTAGAATGCGGGGTAGCGGGGCCGCTCGTTCGGCTCCGTCGCCGACGCGTCGGGCGCCGGTGTGACGGGATTCGCACAAGGGAGCGTCATGACCGAGCAAGCAAGCACCGCAGAAGACTTCGATTGCGCAGGCGCAGCGGGTGCGCCGGACGCTCGGTCCGCCGATGCAGCGTCAGGCGACAGCGTGGCCTCGCGCCTCGACGCGACCGCGATCGGTGTCCACACCGACGAGGTTGCCGCGCGCTACGACCACGTCATTGTCGGCGCCGGCATGGCGGGCGCCTCGGCCATTGCGGGCATCCGGGCGGAATCGCCCGACACGACGATCGGCATGTTCGGGGCCGATGTCGCGGCGCCCATCTATCGTCCCGACCTCTCGAAGACGCTCTGGGTTGACGCCGACGCGACGCTCGAGGCCTCGCTCATGATCTCGGGCGCCGAGGGCTCGGAGTCGGCGCCCGACGCGGGCACGCGCATCCACCTCGGCGTCGAGGTCGCGGCAATCCACCCGGAGGCGCACGAGATCGAGCTCGCCGATGGCCGCCGCGTCGGCTACGGCACGCTGCTGCTCGCAACGGGCGCCGAGCCGCGCGTGGTCGACGGCATCGAGCCCGGACCGCGCGTGATCGAGTACCGCACCGTGAGCGACTACCGCCGCTTGCGCGAGCTCGCGGGGCCGGGTGCGCACATCGTTGTGGTCGGCGGCGGCTTCGTCGGCAGCGAGGTCGCGGCCGTGCTCTCGGTCAACGAGGTGCGGGTCACGCTCGTCGCGAGTGTCGTGCCGGTGCTCGCGCACCAGCTTCCCGCCGCGCTCGCCGAGGCGGTCACCGCCGAGTACGGCAAGCACGACGCCGAGGTCATCACCGGGCGACTCAAGGGCGTGCGCGAGACGGATGACGGCGTCACCGTCGCGCTCGAGGACGGCTCCGAGGTCGCGGCCGATGCCGTCGTGGTCGGCGTCGGCGTGACCCCGCGCACCTCGCTCGCCGAAGCGGCCGGGCTCACGGTGCACGACGGCATCATCGTCGACGAGCAGCTGCGCGCATCCGCGGCCGACGTCTTCGCGGCCGGCGACGTCGCCCACTACCCCGATGCCCGGCTCGGTGAGCGCCGGGTCGAGCACGCCAACGCCGCCGAGACCCAGGGCAAGCTCGCCGGCCGCAACATGGCGGGCGCGGGCAAGCCGTACCGCACCACCCCGTTCTTCTGGTCGGACATGTACGACTACGGCTACGAGGCCGTCGGCGAGCTCGACACCCGCCATACCGTGGTCGAGGACTATGCGACCGGCGACGACGGCTCCCCCGACCTCACAACCGGCGTGGTCTACTACGTCGATGACGCGGGCCACGTGCGCGGTGTGCTGCTCTGGAACGTCTGGGACTCGGTAAAGCTCGCCCGTGAGCTCGTCGAGCGCACCGCATCCGAGCCCGTTGACGATCCGGCAACGCTGCGCCGCGCGATCCCCCTGCCGTAGCCGGCCGGTCAGCGGCGGAAGGCGACCTCGCCCGCGACGATGGTTGCCTCGACCTGCGTGCGCCAGAGGGTCGACGGGTCGGCGTCGAATGGGTCGGCGTCGACGGCGATGAAGTCACAGAACTTGCCCACCTCGAGTGTGCCGGTTTCGTGCTCGAGTCCGGCCGCGAATGCGCTGCCGAGCGAATGCGCGAGCAGCGCCTCGCGCACCGAGATGCGCTCCTCGGGCTCGCGGCCTCCGGCGGGCTCGCCGTCGCGACGCTGTCGCGTCACCGCGGCGTGAATCGCCAAGAACGGGTTCGCGGGCTCCACCGGGGCATCCGAACCGAACGCGAGCGTCACGCCGCGCTCGAGCAGGCTGCGCCACGGATAGTGCTGCGTCGCGCGACCGCCGAGCAGCTGCACGCTGAGCGGATAGTCGGTGGTGCAGTGCGTCGGCTGCATCGACGCGACCACCCCGAGTCTGGCGATGCGGTCAATGTCGCGCGGCTTGAGGTGCTGCGCGTGCTCGAGCCGCAGGCGCAGGCCGGCGGCCCGCGCCGCATCCGCGACCTCCTCGAACACGTCGAGCACGCGGGTGTTCGCGCGGTCGCCGATCGCGTGCACCGCGACAGCGATGCCGGCGTCGACCGCGCGCCGGGTGAGCGCGCGCAGTTCGGCGTCGTCGGTCACGGCGATGCCGGAGTTGCCGGGCTCACCCTCGAAGTCCTCGTGGAGGTGGGCGGTGTGCGGGCCGAGCGCGCCGTCCGAAAACAGCTTCACCGCGCCGCGGGTGAGCCGTTCGTCGCCGTCGTAGCTGCGCCAGCCGTCGGCGATCGCGCCCTCGAGTTCCGCGTCGCGGAGCATCTTGTGCACGCGGATGCGCAGGCGCCCCTCGCGCTGCAGTTGCAGGTACGCGTCGCCCACCTCGAGATCGTCGATGTCGGTGAGCTGCACGAGGCCCATCGCGAGCAGCTCGTCCTGCTGTTCGTCGAGCAGGTCGGCGAGCTGCCCGGGCGTCACGCTGGCGACGTGCTCGCCGACAAGGTCAGCGGCACCCTCGAGCAGCAAACCCGTCGCGCGGCCCGCGTCGTCGCGCACGATGCGGCCGCCGTCAGGGTCGGCCGTGGCGTCGGTCACGCCGGCGAGCTCAAGCGCGGCGGTGTTCGCCCACACGGCATGACCATCGATCGTGCTCAGCAGTACCGGCCGCGCGCCGAAGATTTCGTCGAGGTCGCGGCGGTCGGGCGCACCGTCGGTCCACGGATTCGCGTTCCACGCGCCGCCCATGACCCAGGCGTCACCCGGATGTTCCTCCGCCCACTCTCGCAGCAGCTCGAGGGTCTCGGCGTACGACTCGGTGTCGCGCAGGTCAGGCCCGAGCCGCTCGAGCACGCGCGCGCCGGAGTGGATGTGCGCGTCGTGGAAGGCGGGCAGCACCGCGGCGCCCGGCAGCTCCACGACCTCGGCGTCGGGCCCCGCGAACTCACGCGCCGCATCCGCCTCACCGACGAACACGATGCGGCCGTCGCGGGCCACGATGGCCCCGTCGATGGGTGACTCAGCAGCCAGGGTGTGGATGCGCGGATGACGGAACAACGTCGTGGTCATGGGTGCCTCACTTTCTCGCGTCTCAGGCTAGCCGGGCGCTGTGGCTTCCTGAACATCCACCCGCATGGTCCGCGACATCGTGGATACCGGGGTGTGGCGCGACGGTACGTCCACGCGCTGACGACCCCGTCGACCTCGAACACCGCGATCGAGCCCGCCTCGTCGGTGCGCAGCCACGGGATGCCCGCCGCGCGCAGCAGCGACAGCGCGGCGTCGGTCGGGTGCCCGTAGCCGTTGTCGGCGCCGACCGAGATGAGCGCGAGCCGCGCCCCGGTGCGCTCGTAGAGTTCGGCGAGTTGGTCGCTCGAGCCGTGATGCGACATCTTCACGACGTCGACCGGCACCAAATCGAGGTCGAGCTGCGACTGGGCCTCCTCGCCGAGATCGCCAAGAAAGAGGATGCGCAGGCAGGAGGCGCGGCAGCTCGCGGCCGGGTCGACCCGCACCGCGAGGCTCGAGTCGTTGCCCTCGAGCGTCGACGGCGCTCCCCCGTCGCCGCGGCGCGGGCCGAGCGCCGTGACCACGACATCCCCGAGCGCGAGCGTGTCGCCGGCGCCGACGAAACGCACCTGGATGTCCGCGGCCTCGAGCCGCACGGTGAGCGATTCGCCCCGCGCCTCCTCGGTGTCGGGCAGCCACACCTCGCCGACGGGCACCGACAGCTCGCCCGCGGCGCCGACGTGGTCGCGGTCGAAGTGGCTCACGAGCAGCACGTCGAGCCGCGTGACTCCGAACTCGTCGAGGCAGGCCGCGAGCGCCGCCGGATCGTCGCCAGTGTCGACGAGCACGATCGCGTCGCCCGCGCGCAGCAGCAGCGCATCGCCCTGCCCGATGTCGCAGGCGACGAGCCGCCACGTCTCGGGCAGGTCGCGCAGGCGCACGGCCAGGCGCCCGACCGTGCCCGCGACGACCACGAGCAGCGCCACGACGAGCACGACCGACGTCGCCCGCTGCAACCGCCGCCACCGCACGCCCCGCCCGCGCCGCACGACGATGACGACGCCGACACACGTGCAGATCCACGCGAGCGCCCCGACGCCGCCGCCGAGCCACGGCACCGACGCCGCGGGCAGCGCCGTCACCGTTTCGGCGATGAGGCCGATCCACTGCGCCGGCAGCCAGCTCACCCACGCGAGCGCGACGCCGAGCGGCGGCAGCGCGAGCCCGACGAGGCAGGCGACAAGCCCGACGATCGTCGCGAGCGGCGCCGCCGGGGCGGCGAGCAGATTCGCGACGACGCCGTAGAGCGGCAAGCTCGGTTCGAGCAGCAAGAGGATGGGCTGACACGCGAGCTGCGCAACGAGCGGCACCGCGATGAGCAGCGAAATGGGCGGCGGCAGCCAGCGCGAGAGCCACGCGGCGAACGGGCCGGTGCCGAGCAGCAGCCCCGCCGTCGCCGCGGTCGAGAGCGCGAAGCCGTAGTCGTGGCTCAGCCACGGGTCGGCCGCGAGCAGCACGAGCACCGCGAGCGCGAGCACCGGCACCCCGGCGATCGGCCGGGCGAGCGCATCCAGCGCGATGACGATGAGCGCCATCGCGCTCGCGCGAATCACCGAGCCCTGCGGCGTGACGAGCAGCACGAACGCGGCGAGGCCCGCGCTCGCGGCGGCGGCGCGCACCGCTCGCGGCCAGCCGGCGAGCCGGCCGATGCCGATAAGCGCGGCGACGATGATCGCGATATTCGATCCGCTGACCGCGGTTAAGTGACTCAGCGAGCTCACCTTCATCGCCGTGTCGAGGTCGTCGTCGACGAGTGATTCGTCGCCGACCGCGAGGCCGGGCACGAGCATCGCGCCAGGCGCGGGCAGCTCGCCCGCAATCTCGACGAAGCGCTCGCGCACGCCGTTCGAGAGCTGCAGCACGGGATGCGGCTCGCCCGTCACCTCGACCTCACCGCGGCCGAACGCGAGCGCCACGACGTCGTCGCCGTCCTCAGCCGCGACCACCTTCGCGTCGAGTCGCAGCCCCGTGCCGATCGGCTGCGCGTCGAGCTCGGGCGGGGTGAACAGCAGCAGCGGTGCCCCGTCGAGCGAGGTCGCGCTCGCCGAGTAGAAGTAGCCGCGCACGCCCTCGCGCGGCGGGCTCGTTGTGACAACGTCGAGAGTCAACGAAGCGTCGCGCTCGACCGCCTCCGAGAGCTCGGCCGGGATGCGCCCGGCCGCCGTCACCGCCGCGAGCCCGGCCGTCAGCACACCCGCGACCGCCGCGAGCGCGAGGGTAGCGCCCAGGCCGCGCCAGCGCATCCCGCCCCGCCAGGCCCAAGCGAGCGCCACCGCCGAGAGCACCGCGAGCGCGAGGGCGATCGGCCAGGCGGCGCCCGACCACTGCGTCGCGCACCAGGCCGCGAGCCACCCGACCGCGGCGGGCGCGAGCAGGCGGTAGTCGGGCGGCGCGGGGCCGTCTCGCGCGGGCTGTTCCGGAACGTCACTCATACCGTGACGAGGTCCTTGAGCCCGTCGAAGGTCGCCTCGCCGATGCCTGCGACATCCTTGAGCTGGTCGATGCTCGTGAAGCCGCCGTTCTGTTCGCGATAGTCGATGATGCGCTGCGACATCGCCGGGCCGATGCGCGGCAGCGTCTCAAGTTCGGTCGCGCTCGCGGTGTTGAGGTTGATGAGACCGCCCGAGCTGCCACCGCCACCCGCCGATCCGCCGCCACTGTCCGAGCTTCCGACTGGCGGCGCCTCACCCGGCTCGGGCACGTAGATCTGCTCGCCGTCGACGAGCGGGCGCGCGAAGTTGAGCTGCTCGGCGTCCGCCGCGTCGGTGACGCCGCCCGCGGCCTCGATCGCGTCGATCACGCGGTCGCCGGCCGCGAGCTCGTAGACGCCGGGCGCGTTGACGGCGCCGGCGACGTGCACGAGCACGGTGCCGGCCTCGGATGCGCCGGGCTCGGCCACGACCCCGGGCGCAGCACCGCCCGTGGCCGCGGGCGTCGCTCCGTCGCCGAGCTCGTCGAGGTCGGGGATCGCGTTCGCCCGCGGTTGCAGCGCGATCGCGAGCACGACGATCGCGCAGACGACGAGCGCGAGCACGACCACGGCACCGAGACCAAGCTTCCACCGGGGCCGCTGCGGCGCGGCAAAGAGTTGGTCGAGCTCGTCGTCGGCGAGGAGCGCGGCGGGTTTGTTCGCTTGCTCGGTGCGCTCCTCTGCGGCATCACGCTCACCTTGTGTGTCGCCGACGCGAGCACCCGCGCGGCCGCCCGTGCCGCGTGATTCGGGGTGCGCACGGAGTACGGCTTCGCGTGCCAGCCCGTCAAACGCTTGCCCGCGGGGCGCCCTCGCCTCCCGCCCGCAACCCCAGTCCGGCTCATCCAGATATGCGTCCTCGGGCGGCTCCCCCGGCGGCACGAACTCCTCAAGCCCCGCCCAGGGCACGCGGAGCCATTCGTCGTCGGGAACCGGGGCTGCGGAAGGAGATTTGGGGCGCACGCGCGGCAGGCTAGCCAGCGCATCCGGCCCCCGACCGCCAACGAAGCAGCGCCTGTGGAAACTCGCGTTTCCACAGGCGCTGCGGGAGTCAGGCCGCTAAGCCAAGGCTGAAAATTAGCCCTCGGTGAGCGGTGCCAGGTTCGGATCGTCGGCGTACACCTCGGCGGCGTTGTCCTTCGTCACGATGACCGGGTCGAGCAGAACGGACGGCACCTCGGTGCTGCCGTTGTCCATCGGCTCGGTCGTGGGGGTCTCACCCTGCTGGAGCTGCTGGATGAGCTCGATCGTGTCGGCCACGAGCTTGCGCGTGTCCTTGCTGATCGTCGAGTACTGCTGGCCAGCCATGATCGACTTCACCGACTCAACCTCCGAGTCCTGACCGGTCACGACCGGGGTCTCGAGGCCGGCGTCGCTCGCGGAGGCGAGGATCGCGCGAGCGAGCGTGTCGTTCGGCGAGAGCACGCCGTGCAGCTCGGTGCCGTCCGAGTAGTTCTGCTGGATCAGGTTGTCCATGCGCTCCTGGGCGTTCTCGGCCAGCCAGTCCTGCGTCGCCGTCTGCGCGATCTCGGTCTGACCCGACACCACGTTGAGCGTGCCGTCGTCGATGAGCGGCTGGAGCACGCTCATCGCGCCCTCGAAGAACACCGGAGCGTTCGAGTCATCGGGCGAACCCGAGAACAGTTCGATGTTGTACGAGTCCTGCTCGCCGAAGCGCTCCTTCATGCCGTCCACCAGGGCCTGGCCCTGCAGCTCGCCAACCTTGTAGTTGTCGAAGGCGATGTAGTAGTCGACGTTCGGGGTGTCCTGAATCAGGCGGTCGTAGGCGATGACAGTGATGCCAGCGTCCTTCGCGGCCTGCAGCTGCGAACCAAGCTGCGACGTGTCAGCGGCACCGATGACGATCACCTGCGCGCCGTTCTGAATCATCGTCTCGATCTGCGCCTGCTGGTCCTGCACGGCCGAGGCCGAGCCGGCGTACTGGACGTCGTCGGTGAAGCCAGCCTCCTGCAGCCCGTCGACGAACAGGTCACCGGCGAGCACCCAGTTCTCACTGGTCTTGTCGGGCAGGGCCACACCAATGCGGGCATCTGCGTCGATGGCCGCGGCGGGTGCGTCGGTCGAGTCGCCCGATGAGGCCGGGTCGCCACCACGGCCTGTGCTGCAGCCGGCGAGCAGCAAGCCCGCCACCGCTGCCAGCGCGACGGCGCCAAACAGTTTCTTCTTCATGGGGTTTTCCTTCTTCTCAGGGTGTCCAACCTCGACGATCGTTGTCGAGGATGTGCGGGATGGAGTTGTTGAGTTAGGTGGTGGACTTCGGGTCGGATGCGGCAACTGAGTCGGATTTCGCCGCGACCGGGTCGGTCGGGTCGGCGGGTTGCGCCTCGCCCGTCGTCGCCTCGAGCTCGACGGCCGCCTGTTTCGCCTTCATCTTCGCCATCATCGTGCCGATAATCGACGGGCCGCCGGCGCGCTTGTTCATGACGTCGATACCGACGGCGACGAGCAGCACGAGGCCCTTGATGATCTGCATGCGGTCGGTCGAGACACCGATGAGCTGCAGGCCGTTGTTGAGCACGGCCATGACGAGACCACCAATGACCGAGCCCATGACGGTACCGACACCACCGGCGACCGCGGCGCCACCGATGAACACACCGGCGATGGCGTCGAGCTCCCAGCCCGTGCCGTCGGCGGGGCCGGCCGCGCCAGCGCGGGCCGCCCAGAGCATCCCGGCGATACCGGCGAGCGTCGACATGTTCATCATCACGAAGAAGTCGGTGCGGCGATCGTTCACGCCCGACAGCTGCGCGGCGCGGCGGTTGCCACCAACGGCGTAGATGTGGCGGCCGGTGCGAGTGCGCGAGGTGATGAACGCGTAGAACATGATCAGCACGGCGAGGATGATGCCCGAGATCGGGAAGCTCGTGCCGAGTCGGCCGGAGGCGAACAGCAGGGTCGCGTAGATCACGATCGCGACGAGGATCGCCGTGCGGGTGATCGTCACCCAGCTCGGTTCGAGCACCGCCTCCATGTTCTTGCGCTTCGCGCGGTTGCGCACCTGGCTGTAGATGATTGCCGCGATGATGATCGCGCCGAGCAGCAGCGTGAGGTTATTGAAGCCGGTGTAGGGGCCGACCTCGGGCATGAAGCCGTAGAGCGCCTGCTTGAACTCATCGGGCACGGCCACCGTCTGCGCCTGGCCGACCCACTGCTGCGCGCCACGCCAGATGAGCATGCCGGCGAGCGTCACGATGAACGCGGGGACCCCGACGTAGGCCACCCAGAAGCCCTGGAACGCACCGATCGCGGCGCCGAGGAGAATGCCGAGCAGGATGCCGCCCCACCAGGGCAGGCCCCAGTCGCGCATCGACGTCGCGACCACGATGCCGACGAACGCGGCGACCGAGCCGACCGACAGGTCGATGTGGCCGGCGATGATCACCATCACCATGCCGACCGAGAGCAGCAGGATGAACGAGTACGCCTGCACGAGATTGATCGCGTTACCCGGCGAGAGTGTCGTACCACCGGTCCACACCTGGAAGATGAGGATGATCGCGACGAGCGCGAAAAGGATGCCGAGCTTCTTCAGCGAACCGCGCTGGCCGAAGATCTGCCAGACGTCGCCGAATCGGAATCCACGCTTTTCGGTCGAGTTGTCGGCCATCATGCCGGGGTGCCTTTCTTTACTGGTGCCATGTGGCGCATGAGCTCTTCTTGGTCGACGCCGTTCGCGTCGAGTTCGCTCGTGATCTCGCCCTCAAAAATCGTGTAGATGCGGTCGGCCATGCCGATGAGTTCGGGCAGCTCGGACGAGATGAGCACGATCGCCTTGCCCGAGTCGGCGAGGCGGCGAATGATCTGGTAGATCTCGGCCTTCGCTCCGACGTCGATACCGCGGGTGGGCTCATCGAGGATGAGCAGATCGGGCTCGGTGAACATCCACTTCGCGAGCACGACCTTCTGCTGATTGCCACCCGAGAGCGTGTCGACCCCGACCTCGACCGAGGGGGCGCGCATCCGCAGCTCTTGCCGGTACTGCTCGGCGTACTTCGCCTCGGCGAGGTCGTCGACGACCGGGCCGTGCGAGATGCGCGAAAGCTTCGCGCTCACGACCGAGGTCTTGATCGGGTCGAGCAGGTTGAGGCCGAGCGACTTGCGGTCCTCACTCACGTAGGCGATGCCCGCGCTGATCGCCTCCTTGACGGTGCGCAGCTTCACGGGCTTGCCGTGCATGAACGCCTCGCCCTCGAGCTTGTTGCCGTAGGCCTGGCCGAAGATGCTCATCGCGAGCTCAGTGCGGCCGGCGCCCATGAGGCCCGCGAAGCCGACGACCTCGCCCGCGCGCACCGTGAAGTTCGATGACTTCGCGACGAGGCGCGTGGGGTCGACGGGGTGCTGCACCGTCCAGTCGCGCACCTCGAACAGCACGTCGCCGATCGTGGGCTCGTGCTCGGGGAATCGATTGCCGAGCGTGCGGCCGACCATGCCGCGAATGATGCGGTCTTCGTCGATGGTGCCGTCGACGACGAGCGACTCGATGCTGTGGCCGTCGCGGATGATCGTGATGGTGTCGGAGACCTGCTCTATCTCGCCAAGCTTGTGCGAGATCATGATCGACGTCATGCCGCCCGCCTTGAGCTCCTCGAGTAGCTCGAGCAGCGCCTGCGAGTCGTTGTCGTTGAGCGCCGCGGTGGGCTCGTCGAGGATGAGCAGCTTCACGTCCTTCTCGAGCGCCTTCGCGATCTCGACGAGTTGCTGCTTGCCGACACCGAGGTACTTGATCGGGGTGTCGGGGTCTTCGTTCAGCCCCACGCGGTGCAGCAGGTCGATGGTGCGGCGGCGCGCCGTGTCCCAGTCGATCGCGATGCCGCGGCGCAGCTCGTGGCCGAGGAAGATGTTCTCGGTGATCGACAGCTCGGGAATAAGTGCGAGCTCCTGGTGGATGATCACGATGCCGGCGGCCTCGCTCGCGGCGATGTTGTTGAACCGCCGCACCTCACCCTGGAAGACGATGTCGCCCGTGTAGGTGCCGGCCGGGTAGACCCCCGACAGCACCTTCATGAGCGTCGACTTGCCCGCGCCGTTCTCGCCGCAAATCGCGTGGATCTCGCCCTCGCGAACGCGAAGATTCACGTTCTCGAGCGCCTTGACACCTGGGAACTCCTTGGTGATATTCACCATTTCGAGCAGGTTCGCCTGACTCGTGGACACCGGCACCTCCTCGTGCAGTGTTAGGGATTTCTCGCAGCACGTCGGCGTGATGCGTTCAATGAAGAAACCTACGGCCGTGGTTTCTTGCTGTCAACTCCTGAATGCAAACTCGTGCCGTCGGATTGCACGAGGTAGGCCAGTTCGTCGGCACGTTCGAACGCGATTGCTGCCGCACCGCGCGCGCCGCCGCCCTCGCCGAGCGTCGAGAGCTCGACCCGAGTGCGCTCGGCCACCGAGGGAATCGCAAACCGCGCGAAGCCATCGCGAATCGCCTCGATGAACACGTCGCCGGTCTCACTGAGCGGCCCGCCGACGACGACGAGCCGGGGCCCGAGCAGGTTCACCGCTGACGCGATCGACTGGCCGAGCGCGGTGCCCGCATCCTGCAGCACGCGCACCGTCGCGCGGTGATGTTCGTTCGCGAGCTTGACCAGCTCATCCCGCTTCACCTCGCGGCCGAGCGCCTCGGTGAGGTGCTGCAACACGACCGGCGTCGAGGCGACGGTTTCGAGGCAGCCGCGGTTGCCGCAGCGGCAGTGGCTGCCCGACGAGTCGACCGTCGAATGGCCGATCTCGCCCGCGATGCCGAAGCCGCCGGTGTAGAGCGAGCCGCCGACGACGATGCCCGCGCCAATGCCGGTGCCGACCTTGACGAACATGTAGTCGCGCTCGTCGATCGCGGCGCCCCAGGTGCGCTCGGCAAGCGCGCCAGCATCGGCGTCGTTCGCGAATTGCACGGGCATGCCGAGGGCGCGTTCGACGTCGCTCGCGGTGCGGCCGAGCCACTCGGGCAGGATCGTGCCGTCGAGCACCTGGCCGCTCGCGCCATCGATGGGGCCGGGGATCGCGACGACGATCGCGGCGACGTCGTCATCGTCGCGCTCGTACTCGGCGAGGGATGCGGTGAGCAGCTCGCGCACCCGGCGCAGCGACTCCTCGGCCGCGCTGCCGGAGGGCATCGAGACGCGCCGTTCGGCGACGAGTTCGAGGCCCGGCGTCGCGAGCACGAGGCCCACGTGGCTGCGGCCGATATCGACCCCGACGGCGACGCGTCGGCTCGCGATGCGCGGCGTGACGAGGGTGGCTTTGCGACCCGACGAGACGGTGTCGCTCGTGTCGACCATCCCCCGCTCGCGCAGGGTGCGCACGATCGACGAGACACTCGCATTCGAGAGCTGCGTTCGCCGGGCAAGTTCGGATTGCGTGGCCGGGCCCGCACTGATGAGCTCGCGCAAGATGGCGCGCTCATTGCTCACCCGCAGGGCGGCGGTTGAACCTGGACGTCGATGGCCGGAACGCATGTGGCTATAGTGGTTCCTGCGGTCGTTGCTGTCAAGACATGAACACAACTGACCGAATTCACTCGAACTTCAAGGAAGAGGCTCGCGGATGTCATCGACTGCCCCGACCGAGCGCGGCAGTGTGCTCGCCATCGACATTGGCGGCACGAAAATCGAGGCGGGCATCGTCACCGCCGAGGGCGCGTTGCTGCCCGACTCGCGCGTGCGCGTCGCGACCGGCGCGGCCGCGAACTCCGCCGAGGGCTTCGACTCGGCGCTGCGGGATGCCGTGGCCCAGGCAAGCGCGCACCCCGTGTTCGACGATGTGGTCGGCGTCGGCATCGGCTCGGCCGGGCCGCTCGACCTCGGCGCCGGCACCGTGAGCCCCATCAACCTACCGGGCGTGCGCGCGTTCCCCGTCGTGCGCACCGCGCGCGAGGCGAGCGGCCTGCAGCGCGTGAGCCTGCGGCTCGACGGCACCTCGCTCGGCCTCGCCGAGCTCTGGCAGGGCGCCGCGCAGGGTGTGCGCAACGCCGTGATCTTCGTCGTCTCGACCGGCATCGGCGGCTGCGTCGTCACCGACGGCCGCGTCGTCGCCGGCGCGAGCGGCAATGCCGGCCACCTCGGGCAGATGGTCGTCGACGTCGTCGACCCCGAGCTTCCCGAGCGCGCGACGGTCGAGGGTCAGGCCTCGGGGATGCACACGGTCGCCTGGGCGCGCGCGCACGGCTGGTCGGGCTCGACCGGCGAGGAGCTCGCCGCCGCGCACGCTGCGGGCGATGAGATCGCCCTCGCCGCGGTCGAGCGGTCGGTGCAGGCGCTCGGGCGCGGCCTCGCGAGCTGCGCAAACCTGCTCAACACCGAGCTCGCCGTGATGGGCGGCGGCTTCGCGCACGTGACCGAGGACTACCCGGCGCGCGTCGAGCGAGCCGCGCACGCCGCATCCGTCAACGAGTTCGGCCGAGCGCTGCGGGTCGTGCGCGTGGGCCTCGGCGACGAGGCACCGCTCGTCGGCGCGGCCGCCCAGCTGCTCCACCCCGAGCTGCTCGCCTAGGCCCCGGGCCACGGGCCACGTGCAACCGCCCACGACCACGACCACTGGCCACGGCCAATCCCGTCGCGCCGCCAATCACAGGCCTGCCCACCGCTGACCCGCCGCACCACGTGCCCGCCACGGGCGCGCCACGCAACACCTATGTGTGCAGCACCGCGGACGGGTGCCGAGAGGGCAGCCCAGTTGTTCCTTCTTGAGCTGACTTCTCACGGATTCCGCAACCAGCCATGGACTCGGCCACAAAAAAAGCTAGCGTCGACACAGACCGCCGAAGCTGCCGCAAGTAGGAGTTCGACCGTATGTATGCAAACCAATCGTCACGCGGACTCCTCTCATCAATCGCAGCCGTCGGCGCGCTCACGCTGCTCGCTGGTTGCGCGTCATCGACGGCAATCAGCCAGGACGACTTCATCGAAGCTGCGGCTGACGCGGGGTATCGTTGCACTGCGACGGCGCCAAATGACGAGCGGGTCACGACCATCACCACTTGCCGCAATGCCGACGACCAGGAGACCTTATTCATCGTGTTCGACTCCTCCGACGAGGTGCAGGGCGGAGACCTCATGTTCTACCAGGACGGCGACGAGATTGTGTATGGCGACGACTGGATCGTCGTCGGCGACGACAAATCTGATGTCGATGTACTCGCCACAATCGTGAACGGTTAACGAAGCTCCAACGCCATAGGTGTTGCGTTTGGCCCCATTTCGCGGCTGATTTCGCCGAACCTTGGGGCTAAACGCAACACCTATGGGGTGGGACGTGGCGTCGTGGGTGCGACGGCGCCGTGCCTACTTCGCGACGATGTTCACGAACTTCGGCGCCTTGACGATCACCTTGCGGATGGTCGCGTCGCCGATCGCGCGCTGGGCACCCTTGGCGTCGCGCGCGAGCTGCTCGAGCTCCGCATCCGTAATGTCGGGCGACACCTCGAGCTTGTCGCGCAGCTTGCCGTTGACCTGCACGATCGCGGTGACGGTGTCGGCGACGAGCAGTGACGGGTCGGCCTCAGGCCAGGCGATGTGTGCGAGGGCACCGTCGCGGGTGTCGGCCGCGTGGCCGAGCCGCTCCCACATGTCGGAGGCGACGTAGGGCGCGAACAGGTCGAGCACGAGCGCGATTGCCTCGGCACCCTCGCGCACGGCAGGGTCGGCGGCGCCGGGGCCCTGGTCGATCGCCTTGCGGATCGTGTTCGTGAGCTCCATCAGGCGCGCGATAACGACGTTGTACTTGAAGCCCTCGCCGAGCTGGCGCACGTCGTCCCAGAAGCGGGCGACGGCGCGGCGCGTGTCGAGGTCGCCCTCGGCAAAGTCCACCCCGGCCCGCGAGGTGACCTCGCCCGAGATTCGCCAGGCGCGCGCGAGGAACTTGCCCGAACCGGCGAGCGACACGTCGGCCCAGTCGACGTCATCCTCGGGCGGCGAGGCGAACAACATGGTCGTGCGCACCGCATCCACGCCGTGGCTGTTCAGCTCATCGCCGAGCTTCACCGAGTTGCCCTTCGACTTCGACATCTTGGCGCCATTCATGATCACCATGCCCTGGTTGAGCAGCGCGGTGAAGGGCTCCTCGAACGGCACGATGCCGAGGTCGTAGAGCACCTTCGTGATGAAGCGGGCGTAGAGCAGGTGAAGGATCGCGTGCTCGACGCCGCCGATGTACTGGTCGACCGGCGCCCACTTGCGCAGCTGCTCGGGGTCGAGGATCGCGTCGGCGTTGTTCGGCGACACGAAGCGCAGGAAGTACCACGATGAGTCGACGAAGGTGTCCATCGTGTCGGAGTCGCGCGTGGCCGCACGCCCGTCGGGCGTCGTCGTCTGCACCCAGCCCTCAGCGGCCGCGAGCGGCGACTTGCCCTTCGGCTTGAGGTCGAGGCCCGCGCCGTCGGGCAGTCGCACCGGCAGCTGCTCGGCGGGCACCGGAATCTCGGTGCCGTCCTCGTCGTACATGATCGGGATGGGCGTGCCCCAGTAGCGCTGGCGCGAGATGAGCCAGTCGCGCAGGCGGAAGTTCTTCGCGGCGCGGCCCGTGCCGCGCTCGCCGAGAATCTCGATCGCGCGGGCGATCGCCTCGACCTTGCGCAGGCCGTCAAGCTCGCCGGAGTTCACGAGTTCGCCGTCGCCCGCGAGGGCCTCGCCGCTCGCCTTCGGGTCGAGCTCACCCTCGGCCTCGTCGGGGCGCACGACAACGCGCACCGGCAGGTCGAACTCGCGCGCGAAGTCGAGGTCGCGCTGGTCGTGCGCCGGCACGGCCATGATCGCGCCGTGGCCGTAGTCGGCGAGCACGTAGTCGCCCACCCAGATCGGCAGGCGTTCGCCGTTGAGCGGGTTGACGCCGTAGCGCTCGATGAACAGGCCCGTCTTCGGGCGCTCGGCGTTCGCGCGGTCGATCGCGCTGAGCTTCTGCGTCGTCTCGAGGTAGTCCTGGAACTTCATGCGCACCTCGGCGGAGGCACCCGCGACGAGCTCGGCCGCGAGGTCGCTGTCGGGCGCGACGACCATGAAGGTCGCGCCGTAGAGCGTGTCGGGGCGCGTCGTGAACACCGTCACCGGCTCGCTGCGGCCTTCGATCTCAAACTCGACATCGGCGCCCTCGGAGCGGCCGATCCAGTTGCGCTGCATGACGAGCACCTTGTGCGGCCAGTGACCCTCGAGCTGGTCGAGGTCGTCGAGCAGGCGGTCGGCGTAGTCGGTGATGCGGAAGTACCACTGGTTGAGCTTCTTCTTCTCAACCACGGCGCCGCAGCGCTCACACGTGCCGTCGGCGAGCACCTGCTCGTTCGCGAGCACCGTCTGGTCGTTCGGGCACCAGTTCACCGCCGAGAACTTGCGGTACGCGAGGCCCTTTTCGTACATCTTGAGGAACAGCCACTGGTTCCAGCGGTAGTACTCTTCGTCGGAGGTGCGCAGCACGCGCGACCAGTCGAAGCTCACGCCGTAGCGCTGCATCGACTCGGCCTGCTGCGCGATGTTCTCGTACGTCCAGTCACGCGGGTCGCCACCGTTCTTGATCGCGGCGTTCTCGGCCGGCAGGCCGAACGAGTCCCAGCCGACCGGGTGCAGCACGTTGAAGCCGCGGTGGCGCCAGTAGCGCGCGCAGGCGTCGCCGAGGGCGTACTGCTCGGCGTGGCCCATGTGCAGGTCGCCCGAGGGGTACGGGAACATGTCGAGCACGTACTTGCGGGGAAGCTCGGCGTCGGCGCGGTCCACGTCGAATAGGGCAAGGTCGTCCCAGATGGGTCGCCATTTTGCCTCGAGACGACGGAAGTCGTACTCGTCTTCGCGGGTCACCTCAGTGGTCACTGCGTCCTCTTTCGAATGTGCCGGAGCCTACAAGCTCCCTATTCTAGGCCGCCGCTAGAGCCGAAGTGTGGCGGTGACGAGCGCAGGGTCGACCGGGGTGTGCGAAATGAGAATCACGGTGCGGTCGGCGGCGGCAGCCCCGAGCAGGTCGGCGACGAGCGCGTCGGCCCGGCCTGGGTCGACGTTCGCGGTCGGCTCGTCGAGAATCAGCACCCGGAAGTCGGCGAGCAGCGCGCGGGCGAGCGCGATGCGCTGGGCCTGCCCGCCCGACACGAGCGTGCCGCGTTCGCCGACCGGCGCATCCAGGCCGCCCCGCTCGCGCACCCACGCGCCGAGGCCGACGCGCTCGAGCGCGGCCGTGAGCTGCGTATCCGTCGCCTCGGTGTTCGCGAACAGCAGGTTCTGGCGAATCGACTCGTCGAATAGGTGCGCGCGCTGCTCGATGAGGCCGATGGCGCGGCGCACCGCGTCGGGCGAGAGCTCGCGCGCCTCGACGCCGCCGATCGTGTAGCTGCCGCGGTAGTCGAGGAACCGCACGAGCGCGTTCGCGAACGTGGTCTTGCCGGCGCCGGATTCCCCCGTCACGAGCAGGCGGCTGTCGGCCGGGATGCGCAGGTCGAGGCCGTCGAGCACCGGCCCGCTCGCGCCCGGCCAGAGCACGGATGCGCCGCGCAGCTCGAGGTCGAGGGGACCGTCGGCTAGCTCGGCGCCGCCCTCGAACTCCTGCGGCAGTTCGGCGGGCACGTCGGCGGGCGCGGCCGAGGCGACGCGCTGCGCCGAGACGCGCACGCGGCGCCACGCGGCGATGGCCTGCGGCACCTGCGCGAACACCTCGAACAGCGCGAGCGGCACGAGCGCGGTGAGGGTGAGTAGTTCGGGCGCGAGTTCGCCGCGCACCGTCGGGTCGATGCCCCAGAACAGCGCGCCGGCGGTGGCGAGCCCGGCGAAGACGGTGACGGTGCCCGTGACGACACCCTCGCCGACCGAACGGCGCACAAGGGCGCGGCGCAGCTGCGCGTCGGCGTCGCGCACCTTCGCGAGCTGTGCGTCGAGGGCACCGTACGCCCGCAGGGTGGCGAGGTTCGTCACGGTGTCGTGGATGCGGTCGCTCAGGGCGCTGCGCAGGGGCGCGACGGCGCGGTCTGCCCGGCCCGCGATGCGCAGCTGCGCGCCCGTCGCAACGAGCAGCGCGGCAACGAGGCACGCGAGCAGCGTCAGCGCCGCGGGCCACGAGACGAGGCCGACGCCGATGACCGCGAGCACGGCGACGGCGAGCGACGAGACGAGCGGCTCGACGACGCGGAGCGGATAGAACTGCAACTCGTCGACGTCGTCGACGAGGCGCGCGAGCAGGTCGCCGCGGCGGGTCGTGCGCAAGCCCGCGGGCGCGAGCGGGATGAGTCGGTCGAGCAGGTCGACGCGCAGTTCGGCAAGCTGCCGGAACGACGCATCGTGGCCCATGAGCTGCCGCAGGTAGCGGAACACGGCGCGGCCGAGCGCGAAGGCGCGCACCGCGACGATCGCCCAGCCGAGCCAGAGGATGTGAATGATGAGCGACGCACGAGTGATGAGGTAGGCGCTCGTCGCGAGCAGCAGCACGACGCTGAGGCCCCAGAGGATGCCCCAGGCGATGGCCGGCCAGATGCGGCGCGGCGCGGGCAGCGCGGAGTCGAGCACGCGGGCCTCATCGGCGCCGAGACCGGGGACGAGTCGTTCGGCGAGGCTCATGCGCGCACCTCCGCGGCCGCGAGGGTGACGGTGCGGTCGGCTGCGGCGAGCACCGGCCGGCGGTGGCTCACGACGATGACGATGCGGCCCTCGTCGGCGAGCCCGCGCATCGCCTCGATAACGCGCTGCTCCCGCTCGGCATCGAGGGCTGAGGTCGGCTCGTCGAGCAGCACGATCGGGCAGTCGCGGCCCTCGGCGCGTGCAATCGTGCGGGCGAGCGAGACGCGCTGCGCCTGGCCGCCCGA
Source organism: Gulosibacter sediminis (assembly GCF_030011715.1). NCBI lineage: Bacteria > Bacillati > Actinomycetota > Actinomycetes > Micrococcales > Microbacteriaceae > Gulosibacter > Gulosibacter sediminis. The sequence goes on from NZ_JASCYH010000022.1 coordinate 39,884, forward strand.
GAGGCCGTCGCCGCCGACGCCGAGTTCGAGCTCAGCGCTGATGCCGGTCGCGCCGGCGCGGGTGAGCGCGGCCTGGACTGCCTCGGGCGCGAGGCCGGGCTGGCCGAGCGCGACGTTGTCGCGCACCGTGCCCTCGATGAGGCCGGCGGACTGCCCCATCCAGGCGACGTGCGTCGCGGCCTCGGCGTCGGGGATCGGGGTGGCGCCGAGCGCGCGGTCGGCAGCGTGCTCGCCGCGGATGAGGTCAAGCAGCGTCGACTTGCCGGCGCCCGACTCCCCCGCGATCGCCGTGATCTCGCCGGGCTTCGCCGTGAAGTCGAGGCCCGCCAGGATCTCGCGGTCGCCGTAGCGCACCCGCGCGTCACGGATGCGCAGCTCGGCTTGGGGCCGCGGGGTGGGGATGCTGGTGGGCGGCGGTGTGGTTGTGGTGTTGGTCGCCGCCGCCCTGGTGGTTGTGGGCGCGGCGGTCGAGGTCACGGTGCTTCCGTCTGCGGGCGCCGCGGACGCGGATGCGGATGCGGATGCGGATGCGGATGCGGATGCGGGCAGGTTGGTGGCGTGGGCGGGCGCTTTGCTGGCCTCCGCGTCGGCGCGTTCGACGAGTTCGAAGACGCGCTGCGACACCTCGACGCCCTCGGAGGCGGCGTGGAACTGGGCGCCGACCTGCCGCAGCGGCGCGAACACCTCGGGCGCGAGGATCAGCGCGAACAGGCCAACGAAGAGCGACATCTCGTTGTCGATGAGGCGAATGCCGATCTGCACGGCCACGAGCGCGACCGAGAGCGACGCGAACAGCTCGAGCGCGAAGCCCGAGAGAAACGTGACCTGCAGCACCTTCATGGTCGAGCGGCGGTAGTCATCGGTGACCTCGCGGATGCGGTCGCGCTGGCGACGCGCGCGGCCGAAGATCTTCAGCGTCGACAGGCCCTCAACAATCTCGAGGAACGCGTTCGCGAGGCGCGTCAGCGAGTCGAGCTGGGCGCGCTGCACGCGCTGCGTCGCGAGGCCGATGAGGATCATGAACAGCGGGATGATCGGGATCGTGATGATCTCGGTGATGGCCGACACGGGGTCGGCGAAGAAGGTAACGACGACGAGCAGCGGCATCGCAATCGCAGTGAGCAGCAGCTGCGGCAGGTACTTCGCGAAGTAGGAGTCGAGGGCCTCGAGGCCGTGCGTCGCGAGCGTCGTCGCTTCGGCGCTCGAGACGCCCGAACGCCCACCGAGTCGCGCGAGCGCCGAGACGACGTGGCCGCGGAGCTCCGACTTCGCGGTGGCGGCGGCGCGGGCTCCGGCCCATTCCATGCCCCACTGCGCGAGGCCGCGCACGACGACGCAGCCGACGAGCAGCCAAAGCGCCCAGGCAAGCTCGGCGAGGGGTTCGCCGGCGATCGCGCCGGTTACGCCGCGGGCAATGGCCCACGCGACGCCGACCATCGCGGCGGTCTGGAATAGCCCCAGCAGCACGCCGATAACGAGAAAGGCTCGCGACGATTTGGCGTATCGAAGCAGGCGCGGATCAAGGGGCTTCACGGTGCCCTCAGATTACCCGATCGCACCTGCGCGCCGGCCCCACGCGCCCACCCCACCCCTCTCGGTGACGTAGGCAGTTGAGTGGTGGGGTTTTTTTTTTTTGGGGGGCGCCGGCCGACAAAAAAATGCCCC
>NZ_JASCYH010000023.1:0-39976 GCF_030011715.1 Gulosibacter sediminis
CCCCTCGCGGGGTTGTTGTTTATTTTTTTGTGCTCCCGCCCCCAAAAAAAAAAAAAACCCCCACCACTCAACCGTTCTTCGCGAGTGGAGGAGAGGGAACTGATGGTGGAGAGTCGTGAGGGTAGGGCGCAGCGCGCGCCGAGCATCCTGCTGTTTGTGTTGATCGCCGCGATGGCGGTCGGCATCGTCTTCAACTTTGGCGTCACCTCGCTGAGCGCGCCGCTCATCGAAACGTTCGGCATCACCGACGGCCAGTTCGGCATCATCCTCTCGACAATCTTCCTCTCGGCCGGCCTCACGTCGACGCTGCTCGGTGTGCTCGCCGACCGGCTGCGCACCATCGTGCAGTTCGCGATCATCATGGTCGGCACGCTGCTCGCCTTCGTCATCACGATCGTCTGGCACAGCTTCGCTGGCTTCATCGTCGCCGCGCTCTTCGTCGGCCCGGCTCAGGCGATGTCGAATCCGGTGACGAACCGTCTCATCGCGACGCGCGTGCCGGCCGCCCAGCGCTCGACCTGGATGGGCTGGAAGCAATCGGGCGTGCAGATGGGCATGCTCGTCGCCGGCCTCAGCTTTCCCCTCATCGCGACGGTCGGCGGCTGGACCGCCGCCGCGACCTTCGGCGCCGCGATCAGCGCCGCCTGCTTCGCGATCAGTTGGATCGTGCTCAACCGCCTGCGTCGCCCGGCCAACGGCGGCACCGCCCCGGTAACCGGCACGATCGTCACGAACCCCAGCGAGGCGACGAAGCTGCCGCCCGCGGTCTGGGTATTCGCCGCCATCTCATTTCTCAACGCCGTCGGCACGCAGGGCGTCAACACCTACGTATCGCTCTTCTCGATCCGCGAGTTCGACTTCCCGGTCGAGCTCGGCGGCCTGCTGCTCGGCGTCATCGGCGTCATCGGCATCCTCAGCCGCGTCGGCTGGGGCCGCGTCAACGGCAGCTGGGGCCGCCCCGCCCCGCTCATCTCGGTCATGAACCTCGGCGGCATCGCGGGCCTCGGCGCGCTCTGCCTCGCGTCGATCACCGGCCAGGTGTGGCTCGTCTGGGTCGGCATCGCGATGCACGCCGCGCTCCCGCTCGCCGCCAATGTCGTCATCAACTCCGGCATCATTGCGGCGGCGCCGCGGGCCCGCATCGGCATCGCCTCCGGCCTCGTCTCGGCTGGCATGTACCTCGGCTTCGCATCGGGCCCCGCCATCATCGGCTGGCTCGTCGACCATACGGGCGGATTCCTCGCGAGCTGGGGCGCCGTGGCCTGCACCTACGCGCTCTGCTTCGTGCTCGCGCTGATGCTTGCCTACCTGCAACGTGGAGATCGCACATAAAACGGTCTCTATGCTGGCGGGGTGACAACCGAGAACTTCCAGGTTGACCTGCGCGGCATCGTCGAGATCCTCTCGCACCACCTCTACTCGAGCCCGCGGGTGTTCGTGCGCGAGCTCATCCAGAACGCGCGGGACGCGCTGGTGGCGCGCGAACGCCTCGGCCAGTCCGCCGCATCCGGCCAGCAGGCACCGATCGAGCTCATCGTCGACGAGCCGCGCCGCGCGCTGCTCGTGCGCGATGCGGGCATCGGACTGACGGAACAGGAGGCCCGCCAGTTGCTCTCGACCATCGGCGCCTCGAGCAAGCGCGGCGAGTTTGCGCAGGCCCGCCGCGACTACCTCGGCCAGTTCGGCATCGGCCTGCTCTCGTGCTTCCTCGTTGCCGACCAGATCGAGGTGCGCTCGCGCAGCGCCCGCGAGTCGAATGCACCGACGATGCACTGGATTGGAAGCGGCGACGGCACCTTCACCGTGACCGAGGCGGCCGACCCGCTTGAGGCGCCCGGCACCGAGGTGTGGGTGCGGGCGCGGCCCGAAGACGCCGGCTGGGTGAGTTTCGAGCGCGTCGAGTTGCTCGCGTCGAAGTTTGCCGGGCTGCTGCCGGTGCCCATCACGGTGCACCGCGGCGCTGATGGCAGCCCCGGCCGCATCGTGAGCAGGCAGACGCCGCCGTGGCAGCTCGCCGGGCCGGACGCGCTCGAGTGGTGCTTGCGCACCTTTGGCATGTCGCCGCTCGCGGCCTTCCCGATCGACGTGCCCGTCGCGGGCGTGCGGGGCCTCGCGTTCGTCTCGAGCAACTCGATCTCGAGCAAGCATCGCGGCGGCGACCGCGTCTTCTCGAACGGCATGTTCGTCGCCGACGACAACACGCAGCTCGTGCCCGAGTGGGCGACGTTCGTGAAGGTCGCGCTCGAGGCGGGCTCGCTGACGCTCACCGCATCCCGCGAATCGCTGCAAGAGACCGAGCTCGTGCGCGACGTGCAGGCCGAAGTCGGCCGGCAGCTGCGCACGGGCATCGAACGACTCGCGGCCGAGGGCGGCGACCGCTTCAAGCAGTTCCTCGACGTGCACTCGACGAACCTGCTCGCGATGGCCGCGGCCGACGACGCCATGCTGCAGTTCGTCGCGCGCCACTATCTCTGGGAGACGAGCTCAGGCCTCGTGCCGTTCGCGCAGATGCCGAGCAAGATCAGTTACGCCTCAACGGTGGGGGAGTTCAGTGCGAACGCCTCGCTCGTCTCGGCGCAGGGTGGGATGCTCGTCAACGGCGGCTACACGCATTCGATTGCCGTGCTCGAGGCATTCGGCAGGGCCCAGACGCGCGTGCGCGTGAGCCTGTTCTCTCGTACCGAGCAACTCGACGCGCTGCCGCAACCGAAGCCCGAGCGGCAGGCATTCGTCGAACAGCTGAGGGCCGTCGCGACGCCGGTGCTGGACGAGCTCGGCGTCGGGCTCGACCTGCGTGACTTCGCCCCGGCATCGGTGCTCTCGCTGCACGTGCCGCCCCCGCCCGCCGGGTTCGACTTCGCCGAAGAAGCCGCCGACGATGACCCGTGGGCCGCCCTCACCGGCGGCACCAAGCAAGCCGACCCCGTCGACCGACGCCCGAAACTCGTACTCAACGTGCGCGCCGACGCCGTGCGTGCCGTCGTCGCGGCCCGCACGCTGCAACTGCAGCAGCAGGCCGTGCGCGCCCTCTACCTCCTCAGCCTGCTCCAGGCAGGTCAACGACTCAACGCCGACGAGCAGCGAACCCTGGCCGATGCGCTGGGTGAGTTGCTCGTTGCGGCCACCTGAAAGGGAAACTCATGATTCGATACGACGAAGTTGCCGATCTCGAGGGGGAGCAGGCGATTCGCGTCCGCGCTCTCATCGACCGCAGCTCGGCGATCTGGGACATGCCGCTCGACCGCGGCACCGCGGAGGCGTGGGAACAGCAGGTCGCCGACTGCGAGGCCGAGGGCGTGCCGCACCTCGCGGCGAGCGCCCGCTACGGGCAGTACTCGCTGTTCTCGCAGACCGGCAAGGCGCAGGAAGCGCTCGAGGCGTACGCGCGCCTCATGCAGATCATTGCCAGGTACGGCGACCACCTGCACCCCGACAACCTCGCGACGTTCCTCGAGTCGATCAGCACCGTCGCCTCGACGCTCGTCGACGACCCGAGCATCCCGCGTGCCCAGCTCGAGCAGGTCGTCGGCCTCGTCGAGGCGCAGATTCGCGAGCGGGGCCTCGACCTCGGCGAGGCATTCCTCGCGAAGGCCGAGCTCGCCGCCGACTTCGGCGACCGCGACGCGACGCTGCAGCACCTCAACGAGTGGCTCACCGCCGACAACGACTACTGGCAGCCCGGCAGCCCGTACAGCTCGGTTTACGAGAACTCGATGCTTGGGCGCGTCGACCCGCAGCTCGCCCTGCGCACGCTTGAGCAGCGGCTCGCAGCGCTCGGCGTCGGCCCGGGCCTGCTCGACCCCAACCATCCCGAGCTGGCGCACCTCGTGAGCCTCCGCGCCCGCCAGGGCGTGCTCTACGCTCGTGCGGGCCAGCGCGAGGTCGCCGCGCAGATCGGTGACGAGCTGCGCGAACAGTTCGAGCTCGACAGGCTCATCGACGAGATCGAGGCCCAAGACCTCCTGGTGGTGCTCGAGCACCGCCGCGACGAGGCGGAGGAGTTCGCCGACCACCTCCTCTCCCAGCTCTACCTCGACGACACGAACTGGCGCACCACCGCCGCGGTCGCCCGCGTGCGCGTGCTCGCCGACCCGGCGAATGACGAGGGCTGGCTGCTGTTCAAGATCGCCGAAAATGCGGCGAAGCTGCACGACGAGCGCGGCGGTGTCGCCACCCGCCACCAGGATGAACTGCGCGAGTTCTGGCTCGAGGGCCTGCCAGATGCGCCGAAGCTCGACGTCGTCGACAACGCGGAGGTGTGGGGCGACCCGCAGGCGCGCGCCGAGCACATCCTTCGGGCAGGCTGGCTGCCGCGACAGACACAGGGCGTTTCGGTCGATCGCGCGCCCGTGTCGATGAACAAGCGTTACCACGAGACCATGATGGCGGTGCAGGAGCTCAGCGAGGAGTCGACGCAGCCCGAACTCGTCGACAAGATCATTGCCCGGGCGCAGGAGCTTCGCCTCACGACCGTCGTGTTCGGCACGCTCTTCCTCGGCGCGATGCAGCACGCCGTCGTGGGCAACAACCGTGCCATGCTCGAGGGCCTCACGCACACCCAGCGCCTGCGCCTCGACGACAACGACGCCATCGAGCCCGGCGTGCGCGCCGCCGCCGAGGGTGGTTACGTCGATGTCGTGCACCAGGCCCTCGGCGACCCCGACGTGTCGATCGACTCGGTTGCCGAGTTCATCACCCTCGAGCACGAGGTGCGCGCGAAGGTCGGCGGCCCGACGAGTCAGCTCGCGCTCGGCCAGGCGCAGGTCGCGGCCCAGCTCGGCGATGTCGACGCACTCAAGGAACTCCTCACCACGTTCACGCGCTGGCTCGAGCACGAGCGCGAGCGGGTCGACGAGCATAAGTTGATGCTTCAGGCCGCCGGCCTCGTCGCGCCGTTCAGCCCCGACTACGCAGCAGAACTCGCCAGCCAGGTGCTCGCCGAGACGCACGACGCCGAGCACCGCCGCGCCGCGCTCGCCTGGGTGGCGTGGCACGAGCTGCTGGACGGCCGCACCGATCGCGTGTCCGAGGTCGTCGCCGGTATCGAGGAAGTCGAGCGCGACCTGAGCGAGTTTGGTTCGGTGCCCGCCTCGGTGCTCGTGCAGCTCGCCGAAACGAACCCCGACGAGCTCGCGTGGATCGTCGATGCCGCGCTCGAGACCGTCGACTACGAGGGTTCGCCCGCCGACATCGACATCTTCGCGACCGTCGCGCACTTCCTGCTCACGAACCGCCCGGCTGACCCGCGTGGGCCCAAGTTCCGCGCCGACGCGCAGCGCATCGCCGACGCGCTCGATGCGCGCAACGGCAACCGCTTCCAGGGCTGGCGTCTGCACACGCAGTGGCTGCGCGACGTGCAGCAGGAAGGCTAACCGCGGGTCGGGAAGCCGTGCGGGTTGCCGTGCAGCACGCCCTCGAGGCGGGCCGAGCGCTGCCGGCGCCGCTGCATCCCGAGGTATTCGCGGTCGCGGCGCACGACGCTGACGCCGACGAGGAACGTCTCAGCGTCGACGTCGGGAATCGGATGCACGTAGGGTCGCGCCCGGCGCGCCAGGTCACCCGCGAGGTGCTGGCGCGCCGCCGGCGAGAGCTTGTCTGACTGCACGAAGAAGTCACGGATGCGTCGGGCGAGCGGGTCGGGCAGGCGCGCCACGTCGGCGACGCGGGCCCAGCCCGCGAGCTGCGGCGGCAGCGTGAGGGCGAGCGGCTGCGGCCGCGGCGCGCGCTCGTACTGCGCGTAGGTGCCGGCGAGGAAGTCGCCGACGCGCTTCGAGCGGCCGTTGAAGAGGCCGACGAGGGCGGCGATACTGCCGAGCGTGAGGAAGATCTCGGCGAGGCCCGCGAGGGCGCGCACGAACGAGTGGCGGAAGCCGATCGCGCCGCCGTCGTCGCGCACGACGCGCAGGCCGAAGATGAGCTTGCCGAGCGAGCGGCCGTTCGAGAGCACCTCGACCGTGAGCGGCACGAGAATGAACCAGAGCACGGCCCAGGTGATCTGAATCACATTGACCCACACGTCCTCGAACTGCACGTTGTTGTTCTGCAGGAAGTTCGTGAGCATCCAGGCGAGCCCGAGCAGCGATACCAGGTAACCAACGAAAATCACGAACGCGTCGATCGCGGCGCTGCCGGCGCGCAGCAGCCAGCCGGCGGCCGGGATGCTCAGGGCAACACCCTCGCCAATGACGACATCGTCGTCGGCAAACGAGGCAACTCGGGGCGCGGGCTGCGAAGACATGAGAGTATTTCACCACATGGACATCGACGCCTACGCGGCCGCGCAACGCGCGGAATGGGAGCGGCTCAGCGAATTGTCGCGCAGCCGCCGACTTAGCGGCGCCGAATCGGATGCGCTCATCGAGCGCTACCAGGCCGGCGCGACCGACCTCTCGGCCATCCGCACGGCGACCGGCGACAGCGCCGAGAGCGTGCGCCTCTCGCTCGACCTTGCTCGGGCCCGCCGCCGCTTCACCCGCGTGCGCCGTAATGTGCTCGTCGTGCTGCGCGAGTTTTTCGTCGAGCAGCTGCCCGCATCGCTCTACAGCGTGCGCTGGTGGACCCTCGCGGCCGCGGTGCTCACCGTCGTCGCGGCCGTGTTCTCGTACTTCTGGCACATGTCGAACCCCGAGATCCTCAGCTTCTACGGCAGCCAGTCCGGGCTGCAGCAGTATGCCGAGGAGGACTTCATCAACTACTACTCGGAGTATTCCGAGTCGGCCTTCACGGCCCAAGTGTTTACGAACAACGCGTTCATCGCGGCGCAGTGCATCGCGTTCGGCATCACCGGCATCTATCCGATCTTCGTGCTCATTCAGAACGGCATCGGCCTCGGCATGTCGGCCGCGGTGCTCGCGTCGTTCGGGCACCTCGACGCGTTTTTCCTCTGGATCGCGCCGCACGGCCTGCTTGAGCTCACCATGATTTTCGTCGCGGGTGGCGCGGGCTTCGCACTGTTCTGGTCGCTCGTCGTGCCCGGGAATCGCACGCGCGTGGATGCGATGGGTGCGGCCGGGCGCACGCTCATCATCGTCGCGATCGGCACGACGATCTTCCTGTTGCTCTCGGGACTCGTCGAGGGCTTCGTCACGCGTCAGGACTGGCCGTGGCCGGTGAAGATTGGCATCGGTGCGCTCGCGCTCGGGTCGTATCTCGCCTACAGCCTTGTGCTCGGCAGGCGCTCGTACCTGGCCGGGCATCGCGGCGATCTGCGCGCATCCGAGGCCGGCTATACCCAGGTCTATGCCGACTAAGGCGATGTCGCTGCGCAATCGCGTGCTCGTCTCCCTTATTGGCATCACCGCGATCACGCTGTTCATCACGACGCTCGTCGACTTCGTCATCGACTGGCTCGACTACGACGAGCAGGTCGCGGGTGGCTTCGATCGCTCGTATGCGCAGGTGACCGAGCTCGCGCGCAACGGGGTCGACCCGGCGACGGGGGAGCCGTTCGCCTCGGCCGAGTCGCTCGTGCAGCTCGCGATCGAGCGCGCGGTGTCGGAGCCCGGACAGGGCTTCCTCGGCGTCGTCGACGGCGAGGCGCGATGGGCGGCGCCGACGACGGTGCCGCTGCGAGTCGAGGACGACCCGGAGTTCGTCGAGCGCGTCGAACGCGAGGTCGAGGGGGCGGGCGGCACGACCGAGCTCACCTTTGGCACTGCCGAGCGCACCTATCGCGTGCTGCTCGTGCCGATCGCGATGGCGGCCAACGACCCGACCGACGGCACCGATGCGTTCATCATCGCCTATGACGTGTCGACCGGGCGCAACGCACTGTTGCAGCAACATCTCGTGAGCCTGCTCGTCGGCGCCGTCGTACTCGCGCTCGCCGGGCTGTTCGCGTGGCGCGCGTTTGGGCGCGTGCTCGCGCCGCTCACGGCCGCGCGCCAGACGGCCGAGGAGGTCACCGCATCCGATCTCAGCAGCCGGATTCCGGTCGAGGGCAACGACGATCTCGCGCTGCTCGTCGGCACGATCAACGCGATGCTCGACCGGCTCGAGGGCGCGTTTGCCGGCCAGCGCGAGCTGCTCGACGAGGTGAGCCACGAGCTGCGCACCCCGCTCACGATCGTGCAAGGGCACCTTGAGCTGCTCGACGAGCACGACCCCGAGGAGGTCGCCGACACGCGTGCGCTCGTGCTCGACGAGCTTGCGCGCATGAACCGGCTGATCGAGGATCTCTTGCTGCTCGCGAAGTCGGGCCGCCCCGACTTCGTGCGCCGCAGCGAGGTCGACCTTGCCGAGCTGCTCGACGGCGTCATGCAGAAGGTGCGACCGCTCGGCGACCGCGACTGGCAGCTCGACTCGCGGCCCGAGGTGGTCGTGCGCCTCGACCCGCAGCGCATCACGCAGGCGCTGCTGCAGCTCGCGGGCAACGCGGTGCAGTACTCCGAGCCGGGCAGCCGCATCGCGCTCGGCGCCTACCTCGAGCCGAGCACCGGCCTGCTGCGCATCTGGGTGCAGGATGCCGGGGTCGGCATCGCGCCCGAGCAGCGGCAGCGCGTGTTCGAGCGCTTCGAGCGCGAGGACGATGGCGGCGAGTTGCCGACGATCGGCGGCGGGCTCGGCATCGGGCTCGCGATCGTCACCTCGATCGCCCGCGGCCACGATGGCACCGTCGACCTCGAGTCGCAGCCCGGAGTTGGCAGCCGCTTTACCCTCGTGCTTCCCCTACGTCAGTCCGAACCCGACCCCGAACTCGAAGCGAACGGAGCCGCAGCGTGACCAGCATCCTCATTGTCGAAGACGAGGCTCGAATTCGGGCCTTCATCACCAAGGGCCTCAAGGCCGCCGGATACGCGGCGGTCGGTGTTGCGACGGGGCGCGAGGGCATCGATCACGGGCTGAGCGAGGAGTTTGACCTCATCGTGCTCGATATCGGCCTGCCCGACATCGATGGCTTCGACGTGCTCGATCAGCTGCGTGGCTCGGGCGTGCGCACGCCCGTGATCGTGCTCACGGCGCGCACCTCGGTCGACGACACCGTGCAGTCGCTCGAGACCGGCGCCGACGACTACATGCCGAAGCCGTTTCGGTTCGAGGAACTGCTCGCGCGCGTGCGGTTGCGCCTGCGCGCGACGGCGGATGCGCCGGGCTCATCGTCGCCGGCGAGCGCGACCTCGCTCGAGCACGGTGGCGTACGCCTCGATCTGCGCACCAGGCGGGTGACCGTCGACGGCGCCGAGGTGGAGCTGTCGGCGCGGGAGTTTTCGCTCGCGCAGGAGCTGCTCGAGCATCCGGGTCAGGTGCTCACGCGCGAGCAGCTGCTGTCGCGCGTGTGGGGCTATGACTTTGACCCGGCGTCGAACGTCGTCGATGTGTACATTCGCTATCTGCGCCGCAAGCTCGGCAGCGACCGTATCGAGACGGTGCGGGGAGTCGGCTACCGGCTCGCAACGCGCTCGTAGCTGGCGCTAGTCGTCCCACTCATCGTCGTCATCGTCGTCCCAGTCGTCGTCATCGTCGTCGTAGCTGCTGCCGCTGCCGCCGCCCGACCCTGATCCGCTCTCGGGCTGGATCGGCTGTGCCGGCGCGGGGTTGACGGGCTGTGGCTGGGGCAGCGAACCGGAGTCCGATGCGTCGTCGGTGGAGGTCGGCGTTGCCGTCGGCGTCTCGTTCGGCGTTGCAGACGGCGTGGCCGGGGGAGTTCCGGTCGATGTTGGAATCGGCGTGCCGCTCGCGGGAATCGTGACGGCGTCGCTGACCTCCTGCTGCTGGTCGCTGTTCGCGATCGAGATGCCCGAGAAGGCGAGCAACGCAAGCACGAGCACGGATGCGGCAGAAAGCAGCACGGGGGCGAGGCGATGCATGGCAGGTCTCCTATTCGGTCTCGGGATGCTGCGAGCGTATCGAGCGCGTCAAGTCACCCGCATGAGGCAGAGATGAGAGATCTCTCATGTTTGCAGCCTCGTCGACTTCGATGACGGACTCCTCCCTCGTTAGAACGGTGCCGGGTCGTTGATCGCGTCGTCGCCCTGGTCGTCGACGGGTTTGAAGATGGGCCCGACCGGTGCAGGTTCGACCGTCACCCACTCACCACGCGGCGTTTTCCACCCGACCTTGCCGCCGCCGAGTTGCTCGCACTCCCACGGACGTTGATGTTTCAGCGTGTGGTGTTTTGGACAGAGGTGTCCCAGGTTTTCGACGTCGGTTTTGCCGCCCGCGGCCCAGGGTTTCGTGTGATCGAGTTCGCTTTGATGTGCCGGTCTGCGACAGCCCGGGAACCGGCACACTTGGTCCCTCGCCTGCAGGAACCGTCTCATCGAGGGGGTCGCATGGCGCGAGTCGACGGTCAACACGTGCCCGGTGATCGGGTCGGTCAGGATTCGTTGGAAGCACTTCGCCTTCGACGCCATCTCACGCGCTTCGGTCATGCTGATCGGGGTCATCCCGTTGATCGTTGCGACATCGCGCGGCGCGTCGGGGTTGAGGAGGTTGAGCACCGGGATCACGATGCTCACCGTCGCGTTCACTCGCGAGCCACCCTTGGCCTCGTGTTCGTGCATGCTCTGCGGCGTCGTCGTGAGGAAGGTTTCGACGAACAGGTCGGCCAACAACTGCCGCACCGTGCGTTGGTCCTCAACGAACTCCGAGTCGGCGGGGGAGAGTTCTTCCCCGCGTGCCTGGGCCTCGCGGACGCGGCGTCGGTGTTCGTCGGCCTCGTTCACGTTGTCCTCGCGCAAGGCTTTGGCTTGCTTGTTCATGAGGTCGTACATCGCGTGCGCCTGCAACGTCGGGACGTCGGCGGTGATGCGGGACATGCCGAACTCGCGGTCCTCGATGGTCACGTGCCGGGCTTGGTATTCGTGCTCGAACGCGGCCTCGAACTCCTCGGCCCCGAGTTCCGCCGCGAGCTTCCGCGCGAATGCGTCGGTCGCGGCGACGGTCTCGCCCTTCGCGAACTCGAGCACCTTCACGGCGTATTCGTCCAACCGCGCGTCCGGCACGATCCCCGCATGTCGCAACAGTGCGCGGGCGTGCCGCATCGTCACCGCCGCTTCACGGAGCGGGTCGAGCCACACGACAAAGTCGGTGCCGAGCCGGTGCGCGTCATACGCCCGGTTCAGTAGCGCGGTGTCGGATTCGTTGGTGTGGATGCCGAACTCCGCGACGATCGATCGCAGGTTCAGCCGCAACAGGTCGTCGGGACTCGCCACTGACGAGCGTTCCTGCAACTGTGCGTAGGTGCGGTGTTCCGCGACGGCGTAGGCCTGCGCGAGGCCCATCATCTTCAGGTACGCGCCGGTCTGCTCGAGTTTCGTCCCATTGAGCACCATCTCTTCGATCGCCTCGAGTGCATCATTGAGCCCATCGTTCTCTGGTGGAGGAGTGGTGCCGTCTGGCCGGTGCTTCGGTGCGCGACGAATCGGCTCATCTGAGTCAGAGCCGGGGGGACGGGTCGTTGCGGGCATCGGGCGTCACCTCCTCGAAGGTGCGTCAATGGGGGAACCGTTGTAGCAAGCATATGCGGATGCACTCACGAATGCAATGGAAATAATGTTCTAATCAGGTTGGGGTAGATGTTCGAGGTTTCGAGCATTCGAGCATTCGAGCATTCGAGGCTTCGAGGCTTCGAGGTTTCGAGGTTTCGAGCGCCGGGTTTCGGTCTTGGTTCACTCTTGCACGAGCCTCCGACATGGCTTCGGACGGCGGGTTTCGTGGCGGATTGCCGACTAGTTTCAGTTCGGCACAAGCCTCCGACAGCACAGACCCCAGCACCAAGCCCCGACCCCCAACCGCCCTAAAGCCGCCCAGCCTTCTTCAGCTCCAAATACCGGTCGGCAACCCGCGGCGGCAGCTCATACGGCGTCGCGGTAATCGTGTCGACGCCCAGCTGGCCAAGCGCGCGGCGGACGCGCTGCGCATCCAGCATCGACCGCTCGGCGGCGGCGGCCCGGAATACGGTCTCGCGCTCGCTGAGATCGCGCGCGGCCTCGGCCACTTCGGGATCGGTCACCGAGGCCACCAAGACAAGGTGGCGCTGCGCGAGCTCGGGCACAGCCTCGAGCAGGGCGCGCGAGGAACCCTCGTTGTCGGCGGTCGTGAGCAGCACGACGAAGGCGCGGTGCGTCGTCACCTCGCGCACGAGCTTCGGCACGTCGAGCCAGTTCATTTCGAGCAGCTCGGGCTCGACGTTCGCCATGGCGTCGGTAATTTTCGCGAGCACGGTCGGTCCGCTTGCCCCCTGCACCCGCGCGCGTACGCGCTGGTCGTACGACACCAGGTCGACGCGGTCACCGGCGCGCGTTGCCAGCGCGGCGAGCAGCAGCGCCGACTCGATCGCGGTGTCGAGCCGCGTCTCGTCGTCGATGCGCGCGGCCGAGGTACGGCCCGAATCGATGATGATCACGACGCGGCGATCGCGCTCGGGCCGCCAGGTGCGCACGACGAGCTCCTGCTGCCGCGCGGTCGCGCGCCAGTCGATCGAGCGCACATCGTCGCCGCGTACGTACTCGCGCAGCGAATCGAACTCGGTGCCCTGGCCGCGCACCTGCAGGGTCGTCTGCCCATCCAGCTCGCGCAGGCGTTGCACGCGCGAGGCGAGGTGCCGACGCGAATTAAAGGGCGGCAGGATGCGCACCCGCCCGGCTGACTTCAGCGTCGCCTGCCGCGCGACCAACCGCAGCGGTCCCCACGACCGCACGACGACGAGTTCGCTGCGCCGGTCGCCGCGGCGCCACGGCTTCAAGACAGTGGTAACCGCGCGCCGCTCGCCGGCGGGGATGCGCACGCGCTCGCGCATCCGCGGGGCGCCGGCCGAGGGCTCCCACGCGTCGCGCACCTGCGCGTTCAGGGTGCGCCCGGCGAGGTTCGTGAGCAGCAGCGTCGACGACACCGTCTCGCCGAGCCGCACGCGCTCGGGTAGCTCGCGGGCGATCGAGATGCGCCGGGCGGGCGTCGCGAGCAGCCAGTCGATGACGCCGAGCAGCAGCCACACCAGCAGCACAATGCCGAGCGTGGCCAGCGCGCTGCCGGCCGTTGTGCCGAACAACATGACTGGCAACGCCCCGAGCAGGAGCAAGCCGACGTAGATACCGCTAAATGCCATGACGTGAACTAGATCGGAACCTGCACCTGCTGCATGATCGACCGCAGCACAGAGTCAGCAGAAACCCCCTCGAGTTCGGCTTCGGGCTCGAGCACGACGCGGTGGCGCCAGGTCGGCAGCAGCATCCGCTGCACGTGGTCGGGGGTCACGGCGGGGTGTCCGTAGAGGTACGCGCTCGCCTTCGCGACGCGCAGCAGCGCCGTTGCACCACGGGGCGAAACGCCCATGCGCACCGAGGGTGACTGCCGCGTTGCGCGGGCGAGGTCGACGACGTACGCGAGCACATCCCCGCTCACCTGCACCTGCTGCGCCTCGGCGCGCGCCTGCTGCAGCTCGCTCGCCCCGAGCACGCGCTGCACGCCGACGGAGCCGAGGTTGCGCGGGTTGAAGCCGGCCGCGTGGCGTCGCAGCACCTCGATTTCGGCGTCGCGTGGCGGCAGGTCGAGCACGAGTTTGAGCAAGAATCGGTCGAGCTGTGCCTCGGGCAGCGTGTAGGTGCCCTCGTACTCGATCGGGTTCATCGTGGCCGCGACCATGAACGGGTCGGGCAGCTTGCGGGTGACGCCGTCGGCCGACACCTGGCGTTCTTCCATCGCCTCGAGCAGCGACGACTGCGTCTTCGGCGGGGTGCGGTTGATCTCGTCGGCGAGCAGCAGGTTCGTGAACACGGGCCCCTCGCGGAACTCGAACTCGCCCGACTTGTTGTCGTAGACGAGCGAACCGGTGACGTCACCGGGCATGAGATCGGGCGTGAACTGCACGCGCTTCGTGTCGAGCGCGAGCACCGTGCTCAGCGTGCGCACGAGCAGCGTCTTCGCGGTGCCCGGCACCCCCTCAAGCAGCACGTGTCCGTCGGCGAGCAGCGCGAGCACGAGCCCCTCGACGGCGGCGTCCTGCCCGACGACGGCCTTCGCGACTTCGGCACGTACGCGGCCGAGCTGGTTACGGATCTGGTCACTCATCGGTTGGGTGCTCCTTCGTGGCGGGTCGTCGTGTCGTCTCGGTGCGGCCCGTCGCGGCGCGCACGCGCCGTTCGAGCTCGGCGGCGGCGTTCGCGAGGTCCACGAGCGCCGAATCGGTATCGGGGTGGCCGACGAGCAGCACCTGGTAGGCGTGCTCGCGAGTCACCCCGGCGGTCTGGGCGGTCGCCTCGATCACGGACTCGCTCGCCTCGCCGCGACCCAGGCCGAGCAGTTCGGCAAGGCGCGTGATGGTGCCGAGGCGGATACTGTCGAGCGCGTGGAGGCGCGCGTCGCTGTTGTCGTAGAGGCGGGCGCGGCCCTCGATGGTCTCGGCGGCCGGCACGGTGACGGGCAGGCGTTCGGCGATGAGCGGGCCGAAGCGGCGGCCACGCCAGATGACGCAGGCGACACCCACGCCAAGTAGCAGAATGATCACCGGCGTGAGCCACGGCGGCACATAGTCGCCGAGCGAGGGCGTGTCGGTGAGGCTGTCGGCGCTCGACGGCGTGTACCAAACGAGGTGCTCGTTCGCGCCGAGCAGATTGATGGACATCGCGGCGTTCGCCGACTCACCGATCACCGCGTTCGTGAGGTTCGTCGGCGCACCAAGCACGACGATCTCGACGCCTTGGTCGACGCCGACCACGACCGCGTAGCCGTCGCGCACCTGATAGCAGCCGACCGAGTCGCCGGTCGGCTCGTACTCGTGCCCGCCCTCGTTCGTGATCGCGGGGGCGAGCTCGCCGAAGCCGCAGGCCGAGCCCGCGTCGAACGTGGCCGCCGCATCCGGGTCGTCGTCGTTCGACGAGAACTGCCCGCCGAACGTCGCGACGCGGCTGCTCAGCTCGTAGCTGCTGCCGGCCGGGTTGAGCAGCACGATGCGGTCGATGTCGCCGAAGTAGCCGGCGGCGATCTGGTCGATCTGCTCTTCGGCGAGGATGGACGAGGGGTCGTCGATCACCACCGTCGTCGAGCCGCCCGAGTCGAGGCCCGACGAGAGTTCGTCGAGCGAGGTGGCGTGCGTCGTGTCGACGCCCTGCTGGCCGAGCACCTCGAACAGCGCCTTCGCGCCGTTGGGCGCCGGAGAGGTCGGGTCGAGGGGTCGGTTCGAGACCGAGCCCATCGAGCCGAGCGCGAGCACCGTGACGAGCGCCGCGGCGATGAGGCCGCCGACGGCAAGAAGCCAACTGCGGATGCGACGCCAAGCGCCCCGCGAGTCCGGCGTGAGTGACTCAGCCGCGACGGGCGCCGTGGCGGTCAAGGTGTCGGTGGCGGATGCGGTCATCGCGTCAGCACCTCGGGCTCGGGCAAAAGGTGGGGTCGCGTGTGCTCGAGGCGGGCGTCGAGCTCGCGCACCTGGCGGTAGTCGTCCTCGCTCGCGGCGAGCCCCGCGTAGCGCACCTGGTCGAACGAGCCGGATGCGCGGCGCAGCTCGGCGACCTCCCCCGGGAACGGCGCGGCCGCGGCCGCGGCGACGCCCTGCGCCGTGGTACCGGGGCGGAGGCGAATCACGGTGCGGTCGGCGAGCCCGCGGGCGATCGCGCGATAGCGTTCGGTGAGCGCGAGCGACCAGTCGGACATCGCGGCGGCCGCATCCGCCGCCGCGCGCAGCTGCGCGACCGTGCGAGTGTCGTTGTCGAGGAATACGGCGCCGTGCTCGGCCCGACGCCGAGCGACCGCGCGGGGCCGCCCGAAGATCACGACGAGCACGACCACCGCGATGATGCCGAGAATGATGAAGATCCACGCTGGGTTGATGCCGAAGGCGCCGTTGGGTGTGAAGTTAAACAGCGACGCGAACCACTCCCAGAGGTCGTTGAAAAACTGGTCGATCGGGTTCGGTTTCGCCTGCTGATACTCGCCCTTCGACAGCTCCTGCAGGAGCCAGTCGCGAGCGGTGTCCTCGTCGGGGTCGAGTGGAATCGTCATGCGGCCTAGAACGGTCGATGCTGCGCGGGGCCGTTGGCCTGGTCGGTGCCGTTGCCAGAGTCAGTGCCTGCGCCGGATTCGTTGCCGTTGCCCGACTGCTCGCCTGCGCCGCTGGATGCATAGGGCGAGCTCGGCGGGTTGTCGGATGCCATCGACGCGCCGTACGGCTGGTACGGCTGCTCCTGCCCGGCCGGCGCTTGACCGTATCCAGGCTGCGCGTATCCCTGCTGCCCGTACGGCTGCTGCCCAGGCTGCGCCTGCCCGTATCCGGCCTGCCCATACGGCGCCTGTCCATACCCGGCCGGCCCGTACTCGTCAGCGGGCTGCGGGAACGGCTGCTGCGGCGCATACCCGGCGGGCGGTGCGGCGGGGCCGAGGTCGGGCGCGGTCCAGGGGTCGCGCTCGGGCTCGCGGCCCTCGTTGTAGTCCTCGGCCGCCTGCTGGAGGTGGATGTTGAGCCCCTCCTTGCGCATCCGCAGGTCGGTGTACATGATCGCCGCGTTACCGCCGAGCAGCACGGCCGAAATCGCCTGCAGCACGGTCGACAGCAGCACCGAGAGCAGCGCCATGCCGATGGCGACGCCGATAACGACGCCCTCCTGGCCGGTCGTGGTCTGGCCAAACGGCACGAGCACGCTCGTAAAGGAGAAGAGGAAGCTGAAGATGCCCGAGATGGTCTGGGTCGCGACGCTGACGATGAGCGAGACGAGGGTCCAGATGCCGAAGGTTCGCCAGAAGTAGCCGTTCGTGAGGCGCCAGCTGCGCGCGATGGCGCTGATCGGACCGTAGCCCTCGAGCACGATCGACGGCACCGCGACGAGCAGCTTCGTGTTCACCCAGAAGAAGAAGCACATGCCGGCCAACACGAGGAATATGCCGAGCAACAGCAGCAAGACAACCGGGTTGTCGTTCTGCACGAGGATCACGATGAAGAAGATGATGGGCAGCAACAGGATGCCCATGATGAGGATGCTCGCGACCGCGACCACAACGACGTAGCCGAGCACGGCCCACACCCGGCCCCAGGCGGTGCGAAACGCCTCGCCGAGGGTGAGCTTGCGTGAGAGTGTGCCGGCGGCAACCACTTGGGCCACGATCACCTGCACGAGGCTGCTGCTGATGAGCGAAAGCACGATGCCGGGGAGGAGCGCGAGCAGCAGCCACGTCATCATCGAGAGCGCCAGTGCGTCCTGATCGCCGACCGCGGCCATCGAGATGCGGTTGATGCCGATGATGAGGGCGATGGTCGGTAGCACCGCAGTGACGAGCCCGGTGATGAGCTGAATCAGAAACGCGCCGCCGAAGCTCGCCGCGACGTTGACGCGCAGGAGGCGGAAGGTCGCGCTGAAGATCTCACCGAAGGTGAGCGGGCGCAGGGGGAACAGGCCGGGCTTGGGCGGCGGGCGCCAGCCGAGCGGCTGCTGCGGTGCGCCGCCTTCGAAGTTCCACGAGGCGGACCCCTGCGGTTGTTGCCAATTGCTCGCACCCTGGGGCGTCGCTCCGGGTTGATTGGGGTACGGCTCGTAACTCACGCATTCATCGTCCCACAGCGGGGCCGCGCGTTTCATCGTCCACAAGAACGACCACGACCGGGTAGGCTCTGGCTAGGTCATCAACATTGGGGAGGACACGTGCCCGGTCGGGTTTTGGTCGTCGATGACGACACCGCATTGGCCGAAATGATCGGCATCGTGCTCGATTCAGAAGGCTACGACCCCAGCTTCTGCTCCGACGGCTCGCTCGCCGTCGCGAAGTTCCGCGATGAGGAACCCGATCTCGTGCTCCTCGACGTCATGCTTCCGGGCATGGATGGCATCGAGATCTGCGAGGCGATCCGCGCCGAGTCCGGCGTGCCGATCATCATGCTCACCGCGAAGTCCGACACGACCGACGTCGTGCGCGGTCTCGAGGCGGGCGCCGACGACTACATCGTCAAGCCCTTCGACCCGAAAGAGCTCGTCGCCCGCATCAAGACGCGCCTGCGCGCCACGACGAGCGAGCCGAGCGAGGTCATCAAGGTCGGCGACCTCACGATGAACCTCGCGGCGCACGAGGTCATGCGCGACGACACCTCCATCAACCTCACGCCGCTCGAGTTCGACCTCCTGCACACGCTCGCGGCAAAGCCGAACCGGGTGTTCACGCGCGAGGAGCTCCTCGAACACGTGTGGGGCTACCGGTTTAAAGCCGACACCCGGCTCGTCAACGTGCACGTGCAGCGCCTGCGCGCGAAGGTCGAAATTGACCCCGACCAGCCGAAGATCGTGCAGACGGTGCGCGGCGTTGGCTACCGGGCGGGTCACACCGGCAACTAGGTGATGCGCTTTCGACTTTTTCGTGGCGGGCGCGTCAATCCCGACTCCGAGCGCATCCAGGTTCGGCTGCCGAACAGCGTCGACACCGGTTGGATCGATACCCCTCCGGGTCGCTGGTGGCGCCCGAAGGAGTTCTGGCAGAACATTCGCTTTCTCTGGCGCACCTCGCTGCCGTTCCGCACGACGGTGGTCGCGGTGACGCTGACGAGCATCACGGTGATCGCCGTCGCCCTGGTCATGAGCAACTCGATTGCGCGCGACCTCTTTACCTCGCGCACGCAGGATGTTCAGCTCGAGGCCCAGCGCGCGGCGTCGGTTGTGCAGGCGACGCTCGAGTCGGGGAGCGCGACCGACGAGCTCGCGCTCTCCGCGCTGCGGCAGGATGCGATCGACGCGGCGATGGCGCAGGCCCCGAACGCGCTCGGCTGGGCCTTCTATCGCGTGCCCGACCAGTCGACGACGAGCGTGATCCAGGACATCGCGTCGGAGGGCGTCGACCGCAATCTCACGAGCGATGAACTGCGTGCGGCGGTGCGCGCCGAGCCCGACACCGTGCACTATCAGTCGGTCGCCTTGCAGGACGCCGACGGCCAGGTTGAACCGGGCATCGTCATCGGACGCGTGGTCACGGTGCCGAGCGCCGGCAACTACGAGTTCTATCTCGTCTATTCGCTGCAGTCTTCGCAGGACACCCTCGATTTCGTGCAGCGCACGCTCGCGATCTCGATGGCGATCCTCGTGCTGCTCGTCGGCCTCATCATCGGTTCGATCATGCGCGCCGTGATGCAGCCGGTGCGGCTTGCCGCCCAGACGAGTCGCCAGCTTGCCGCTGGCCAACTCGAGGAGCGCATCCCCGAAAAGGGCGAGGACGACATCGGTACGCTCGCGCGATCGTTCAACCACATGGCCGACAACCTGCAACATCAGATCGAGCAGCTTGAGAACCTGTCGAAGGTGCAGCAGCGCTTCGTCTCCGATGTGTCGCACGAGCTGCGCACGCCGCTCACCACGATTCGGCTCGCGGGCGGCCTCGTCTACTCGCGCAAGGACGAGTTCGACCCGACGCTCTCGCGCGCGGCCGAGCTGCTGCACGACCAGGTCGAGCGCTTTGAGCTGCTGCTCGCCGACCTGCTCGAGATCTCTCGCTACGACGCGGGCGCGGTTGAGCTCATGCGCAAGGAGCACGACCTCAAGGCGGTGGCCGAGGACGTCATCGCTGCGATGCTTCCCGTCGCGATCGAGCACGGTGAGTCGCTCGTGCTGCGCGCGCCAGACCGCCCGGTGATGGCGCAGTTCGACGATCGCCGCATCAACCGCATCGCCCGCAACCTCATCGCGAACGCGATCGAGCACGGCGAGGGGCGCCCGATCGTCGTCACCGTCGACTCGAACGCGACCGCGGTCGCCCTCTCGGTGCGCGACTATGGCATTGGCATGAGCGACGACCAGCAGGCGAACGTGTTCGAGCGATTCTGGCGTGCCGACCCCTCGCGTAAGCGCACGATGGGCGGCTCCGGTCTCGGCATGGCGATCGCCAAGGACGATGCGCATCTGCACCACGGTCTGCTCGAGGTGTGGTCGGTGCCGAAGCTCGGTACGAACTTCCGCCTCACGCTGCCGATCGCCGCTGACGAACCGATCGTCTCGTCGCCGCTGCCGCTGCTGCCTGAGGATGCGGGGGCCGAGACCTATACGCGCGAGCACCAGGGTGAGAAGGTGGAGGGGTTCTCGAACGAGGACGTCACGACGCAGCCGATCACGATGCCCGTCACCCTGCCGGGGCTCGAGCCGGGCTTCCTTGCTGGGGCCGACGCGTCGGACGACGAGACGGACAGCGAGGAGGAGTCGAAGTGAGTGCGCGCATCCGCCGAGCCCTGCTCGCCCTCGTGGCGGGCGTGAGCATCTTTGCCCTCGCGGCGTGTGCATCGATTCCAACCTCCGGCTCGGTCGAGCAGGGCTCGGCGCAGGAAGAAGCGACGACGCAGAGCCTGCGCTATTACCCGGCTGGCCCGAGCGACGGTGCGAGCCGCGAGGAAATTGTGCAGGGCTTCATCGACGCCGGCACGGGCAGCCAGAACGACTTCGCGACCGCGCGGCAGTACCTCACCGATGACGCCGCCTCGTCGTGGGACCCGACCGAACAGGTGCTCATCACCTCGGGCCAGGTGTCGATGCGCACGAACGACAACGACGTCGTCAACGTGTCGGTCGCTGTGAGCGGCGAGGTAAACGCGCACGGCGTCTACCGCGAGGAGCTCTCGAGCAGCAGCGAGGCGCTCGAGTTCACGCTGCAGCAGGTCGACGGTGAGTGGCGCATCTCGGAGGCACCCGACGGTGTGGTGCTCATGCGCCAGGCATTCACCGACCTCTACCGCTCAACCGCGCTCACGTTCCTCGACGTCGAGCAGCGCTACGCGACGCAAGACCTGCGCTGGTTCCCGAACACCGATGACTTCGCGACCCGCGTGGTCGAGGAACTGCTGCGCGGCCCCGCCGAGTGGCTCTATCCGGGCGAAGCCGTCGCGACGGCGTTCCCCTCGGGCACCTCGCTGCTGTCGGACGTGACGATCGCCGACGGGCAGGCCACCGTGAACCTCTCGGGCGATGCCTCGGCCGCGGCGAGCGCCTCCGACCTCTCGCTCATGCGCCTGCAACTCGAGCGAAGCCTCACCGTGCTCGACGAGGTGCAGACGGTTGAGTTGCGCGTCAACGGCGCGCGTATCGACGCGAGCCTGCCGGGCGCCGACACCGTCATCACGAGCCCCGACGTCAACTCGCTGCCGCTCGTGTACCAGGACGGCAGCATCGGTTACCTCAATAGCAATTCGCTCTCGCTGCCGAACGGCACCGAGAACGTCGATGCCGCGGCGGCCGAGATCAACCCCATTCGTGGCGCCCTTTCGGCGTCGCGGCAGACGGTGACGATGCTCACCGAAGACGGCACGTACGCGATGCGCTATGACGACACCTCGCCGACGCTCATCGACAGCCGCGGCGGCCAGATCGAACCCGCGCTCGATAACTGGGACTGGGTGTGGACCCAGTCGACCTCGCAGACGGGCCTCTACGTGTCGAAGATTGGCGAGGGCTCGATCTTCGAGATTCCGCTGCCGTCGGGCGTCGCCCCGAACTTCATCTCACACCAGGTGTCGCGCGATGGCACCCGCCTCGCAGTGCTGTTCGACGACGGCGATGGCGTCACCCTCGCGATCATGCCGATCATGCGCGATGGCGGTGAGCCGATGGCGCTGGGCGACCCGCTGCTGCTCGAGATGCCGGGCACCGAAGACACCGCGAACGACGTCGCGTGGGTCGACAGCAACAGCGTCGCGATGCTCGTCGACGATGGCGACGGCACGACCGAGGTGCGCCTCTATCGTGTCGGTGGCGAGCTCACCTCGCTCGGCACGATTCCGAACGCCGTGCAGGTCGCGGGCTCGAATACACTCGCCGGCATGCGCGTCGTCGACCGCCAGGGCATCGTCTACGCTCCGCGCGGCACCCGCTGGCAGGCCTCCGAAACCGTCGTGAGCTTCCTCTTCGCCCAGATGTAGTGAGGCCTGTGGACAGCGCTGCCGCGATGCGGGCCGCGCGTGCCACCCTGGCCGCATGCCACATCCGCTGCAGGCCGCCCGCGACGCGCTCTCGACGTTGTTCCCCGTGAACTGCGCGGGCTGCGGCGTGCGAGATACCGGGGTGTGCGACGCGTGCCGCCGCGAGTTGCGGGCCGCGTGTGTGCCCGAGGTGGGGATGCTCGGCTCGCTCCCGCTCGCCTCCGCGGCGCACTATGGAGACCGGCTGCGCATCCTCGCGGATGCGTTCAAGGAGCGCGGCCGCGTCGACGTCGCGCGGGTGCTCGCGCCGCTGCTTCGGGCATCCTTGCTTGCGCTACTACGCAGCCTGCCGGAGCGGCCCCACGACCTCGTGCTGGTCGCCGTGCCCTCGCGGCGTTCGGCACGGGCGGCCCGCGGCTTCGACCACGTGCAGCTGCTGCTCGAGCACGCCGTCGCACAACCCGGCGTCGGGGGCCTGGCGCACACGCGAAAAGTGCGCGACCAGGCGGCGCTGAACCGCGAGCAACGGGCCGAAAACCTCGACGGTGCGCTGCGCGCGCGGCCAGAACTTCGCGGGGCGAACTGCGTCATCGTCGACGACTTTGCCACCACCGGATCGAGCCTGCGCGAGGCCCAACGTGCCCTCGAATCGGCGGGCGCCCGGGTGCTCGGAGCCGCCGTAGTGGCTCGAGTCATAAAGCACAACATTACCTCGGCAAATTCTTGACGTCGTAGGGGAATCGTGGAGGTAGATTCTCGTAATATCTGAGGGACATACATACACATCCGGCTCGGGGTTCCGAGTTCGCGAACCCCGAGTTCGCAGATCAGGAGGGTGAGATGGACGTCACAATCAGCGGCCGCAACACCGAGATTCCCGACCGATTCAAGGACTACGCGGAAGAGAAAGTCACTGCGAAGGTGCAGCAGCTTTCAGAGCGCGCCCAATCGGTTGAAGTGAAGCTCAAGCGTCGCACCGACCGGGCCGGCAACCTCCTCGACAAGGGCAAGGTTGAGATCACGGTCTTCGGACCGTTCCCGACCATGCGTGCTGAGGCCGAGGCGGGCGACAAGTATGCGGCATTCGACATCGCGCTCGACAAGCTCGTCGAGCGGATGCGCCGGGTGAAAGATAAGAAGAAGCACCGCCACGGCGGCCAGAGCCTCGCGGATGCGTCGGCGAAGGACTTCTCGCACCTCGACATCGTTCCCGCTGATACCGGTGTCATCGACGTTGTCTCGGGGCAGGCGCAGCCGGCCGCGAGCGTCGACGAAGCATCGTCGTACGACTACAACCCCATCGTCATTCGCGAGAAGGTGTTCGCGCCGAAGCGCATGACCCCCGACGAGGCCGTTGACCACATGGAGCTGCTCGGTCACGACTTCTTCCTCTTTATTGAGGCTGGCCCCGAGCGCCCCGCCGTTGTCTACCGACGTCGCGGCTGGGACTACGGTGTCATCGCGCTCGATGAGGAGGGCTCGACCGAGGGCAGCGCCCCCGAAGAAGTCACCGCCGACTCGGTGGTCTAAGTAACTCCCAAACTCGGGCAGGGCGGACCCTCCGCCCTGCCCGAGTTTTTGTTGAACCGGGGCGAGTACGATTGAGCGAGTTTCCCGGGTACCCGGACGCAACGTCAGGAGAATTTCATTGGCTTCGATCCTCGATAAGGTGCTTCGCTTCGGCGAGGGCCGCCAGCTTCGTCGACTCGAGCGGTTGGCAAATCAGATCAACGGGCTCGAGGGGGAGTTCGAAGAACTCAGCGACGACGAGCTTCGCGACATGACCGAGGAGTTCCGCGAGCAGTACCAAGAGGGTGTCGACGCGGGCAAAAGCGACCAGGACATCCTCGACGAACTGCTGCCGCTCGCGTTCGCGGCCGTGCGCGAGGCCGCGCGCCGCACGCTCGGCCAGCGTCACTACGACGTACAGCTCATGGGCGGCGCGGCACTGCACGGCGGCAACATCTCCGAGATGAAGACCGGTGAGGGGAAGACGCTCGTCGCGACGCTCGCGGCCTACCTCAACGCGATCCCCGGCAAGGGCGTGCACATCATCACGGTGAACGACTTCCTCGCGAGCTACCAGTCAGAACTCATGGGCCGCGTCTTCCGCGCCCTCGGCATGACGACCGGCTGCATCCTCTCGGGCCTCACGCCCGACCAGCGCCGCGAGCAGTACGCCGCCGACATTACCTACGGCACGAACAACGAGTTCGGCTTCGACTACCTGCGCGACAACATGGCGGTCTCGAAGCAGGCGCTCGTCCAGCGTGGGCACTACTACGCGATCGTCGATGAGGTCGACTCGATTCTCATCGACGAGGCGCGCACCCCGCTCATCATCTCTGGTCCCGCTTCCGGTGACGTGAACCGGTGGTACACCGAGTTCGCGAAGCTCGCGAAGCGCCTCAAGGAGGGCCGCGACTACGAGGTCGATGAGAAGAAGCGCACGATCGGTGTGCTCGAGGAGGGCATCGACCGCGTCGAGGACGAGCTCGGCATCGAGAACCTCTACGAGCAGGCGAACACGCCGCTCATCTCATTCCTGAACAACTCGATCAAGGCGAAGGCCCTGTTCCACCGCAACAAGGAATACGTGGTGCAGAACGGCGAGGTCAACATCGTCGACGAGCACACGGGCCGCATCCTCAAGGGCCGTCGCTACAACGAGGGTCTGCACCAGGCGATCGAGGCGAAGGAGGGCGTCACGATCAAGGCCGAGAACCAGACGCTCGCCACCGTGACCCTGCAGAACTACTTCCTCATGTACGAAAAGCTCGCGGGCATGACCGGTACCGCCGAGACCGAGGCGGCCGAGTTCCAGTCGACCTACAAGCTTGGCGTCGTGCCGATTCCGACGAACAAGCCGATGCAGCGCCTCGACAAGCCCGACCTCGTGTACAAGAACGAACGCGCGAAGTTCGCGCAGGTGGTCGAAGACATCGTCGATCGCGCCGAGACGGGCCAGCCCGTGCTCGTGGGTACAACCTCGGTTGAGAAGAGCGAGTACCTGTCGAAGCTGCTCGCGAAGCGCGGCGTAGAGCACGAAGTGCTCAACGCAAAGAACCACGCTCGCGAGGCTGCGATCATCGCGCAGGCCGGCCGCAAGGGCGGCGTCACGGTCGCGACGAACATGGCCGGTCGTGGTACCGACATCATGCTCGGCGGCAACGCCGAGTTCCTCGCGGTGACGAAGATGACCGAGCTCGGGCTCGACCCCGAAGAGGACGCCGAGGCGTACGAGGCGAAGTGGCCCGAGGTGTTCGAGCAGGTGAAGAACGAGGTGAAGGAGGAGGCTGAGGAGGTCGCCGAGCTCGGCGGTCTTTACGTGCTCGGTACCGAGCGTCACGAGTCGCGTCGTATCGACAACCAGCTTCGCGGTCGTTCGGGCCGTCAGGGTGACCCGGGCGAGAGCCGCTTCTACCTGTCGATGACCGACGACCTCATGCGCCTGTTCAACACCGGCGCCGCGCGGGCAATCATGGACAACGACTCGACGCCCGACGACCTCGCGCTTGAGTCGCGCATCGTCTCGCGCGCGATCCAGTCGGCGCAGGGCCAGGTTGAATCTCGCAACGCCGAGATTCGCAAGAACGTGCTCAAGTACGACAACGTGCTCAACGAGCAACGTTCGTCGATCTACGCCGACCGCCGCGCAATCCTCGAGGGCGACGACCTCGAAGACAAGGTGCAGGACTTCATCAATGGCGCGATCCACGACATCGTGCTTGAGCACACGGCGGGCAACCCCGACGACTGGGACGTCGAGATGCTCGAACAAGACCTCAAGCAGCTCTACCCCATGAGCATCACGGTCGAAGAGATCATCGAAGAGCACGGTGGCATGAACCAGGTCACCGACGAGAACGTCGAAGAAGAGGTCATCGCCGACGCGAAGCTTGCGTACGAGAAGCGCGAGGAGCAGCTCGGCGAGGAGGCGAGCCGCGAGCTCGAGCGCCGCATCCTGCTGCAGGTGATCGACCGCAAGTGGCGCGACCACCTCTACGAGATGGATGCGCTCAAGGAGGGCATTGGCCTGCGCGCGCTCTCGCAGCGCGACCCGCTCGTCGAGTACCAGCGCGAGGGCTTCACGATGTACCAGCAGATGCTCGGTGGCATTCGTGAGGAGTCGGTGCAGTTCCTCATGAACACCGAAGTTGAGGTCGAAGAGCACGAGCACGAGGATGGCACGAAGCATAAGTCGATCAAGGTGCGCCAGCGCAGCCTCGACGGCGAAGCGCAGCCGACCCAGCAGCTCAACTACTCGGCGGCCGACGAGAGCGGCAACGTGCGGGTCACCGACGGCACCGGCCGCATCAACGTCAACGCGACGCGCGCCGCGATGCGCCGCGAGATGAGCCTCGGCACCGCGTCGGCGATGCGCGAGGCCGCGGGCGACGCGACCGAGTCCGAAGTGCCCGAAGGCGAGCGCGCGACGACCGCGACCACGACCGTGAAGAAGCCCGCGGGCAAGCAGAACCCGGCGCAGAAGAAGAAGTCGCGCTCGGGCAACCCGGCAAAGCACGGCAGCGAACAGGGACGCTCGGCCTCGGCGGTCGCCCGGGAGCAGCAGGCGACGACGCGCAAGCAGCAGCGCGGCTCGTTCGGACAGAAGGTCGCCGACGAGTCCGACAACTAGTCGTGGCCCGCGAACGCGATTGGCCCGGCGCCTTTAACGCCCGCGACCTCGGGGGAATCCCCGTGGCCGCGGGCGTACTCGCGCCGGGGGTGTTGTTCCGCTCGGGGCAGCCGCAGACCTGGGGCTCCAAGGCCTGGGCGCGCGCCGAGGCCGAGGGCGTGCGTCGCGTGCTTGATCTGCGCGACCCGAGTGAACCCCGCGGCAGCGCCGAAGGCACCGAGGCCATCGACTATCGCTTCGCACCCGTTGAAGACCCGATGTTGCCCGCGTTCCGCGAACGCTTCGACCCGTACCTCAACCACCCGTCGGGCTACGCCGACTTTGTCGGGTTCTTCTCCGAGCGCATCGCGGGGGCCGTCGGAGAGCTGCTCGAGGCCGGGCCCGGCACGCTCGTCTGCTGCTCGGCCGGCCGCGATCGCACGGGGCTTGTCATGGGCATCCTGCTGCTGCGCCTCGGCGCCGATGCCGAGGTGCTCGTGCACGAGGATGAGCTTGCGGTGCGCGCCGTCAACGAGCACCACCTGCACCGCGAGAAGCCGCACCCGTACGAGCGCTGGCACGATGAGCCCGAGCTTGCCGAGATCATCCGCTCGCGTGGCGACGCGGTGCGCGAGTTCGCCGCGGACTTCGACGCGCACGACTTTCTGCGCGCCCACGGGGTGTCGGATGCGGCGGTCGAGCGGGCCTGCGACTGGCTGATCGCGCCCCGCTAGCGACGGGCTGCGCCGGGCCTAGAGCACGTGCAGGCGTTGGGCCCGCCAGCGACCCCGGTACGACTCGAGCCGGATCGCGACCGCGCGGCAGCGGCTGCCGAGGTCGACGATGACGGTCGACTCGACGACGCCTTCGCGAGGCGACTGCCAGATGCAGCGGATCGGCTCGATCTTCGGGCGCATCGCCACCCCGCCGCGGCGCTGCCGGGCGCGGGCCGCGTGCTGCGCCCGCGCGAGCAGTTTGCTCGCGACCTCGGGCGCCAGCCAGCGCGTCAGCTGTTCGATTTCGCGGATGCCCGCCATCGCCTCGAACACGCCGCGCGCGAGGTTACGGAGCATCGGCTCGGGGTCGCCCGTCGGGGCAGCGGTGCCGCTCGGCGCGGGAAGTGCAGTGAGCACGCCCTCGCCAAATCGCAGCGGTTGCGGAACATCGTCGTTGAGGGCGGTGGAGAGGCGCGACTGCGGCTGGGACATCGTTGGCTCCTGTCGAGAGGCAGGCGTACGTCGCCATTCAACAATCTGGGGCCAGGCCGTGGGGTGTTTCGGCAAAATCTGTGGATAAGTCCACCCCTCGGCTGACGCGCGAATCATCCTGTGGATAACTTGACGGTTCGTGGTCGAGATGCATCAGACTGTTGGGGTGCGCTGGAATGACCTCTTCGACGACCTCGCGGGGCAGTTTGACGCCGAACACGAGCGGGCCCGGCGCCTCGAGGCAGTCGAAGACGAACGCCTCCGCGTCGCGCGCACCACGCTGCGCCAGCGCCTCGCCGCGCTGCAGGCGACGCTCGAGCCGGGGGAGTGCATCGACCTTGAGCTCCTCAGCGGCGACCGCCTGCGCGCCGAGCCGATCGAGTTCGGCGCCGAATGGTTCTTCGCCAGGCTCCCGTCGGTGGCGGGCCACTACGCGAGCGTGCTCGTGCCGCTCGCGGGCATGGGGTCGGTCATACTCACGCGCAGCCAGCTCGATCGATCGCTCGCGCCGCGACCCGAGGCGCCCGAGTCGCTTACGGCCCGGCTCGGCTTCGTCATGCCGCTGCGCGATCTGGCTCGTCGACGCGTGCACTGCGAGTTGACCACCACGCTTGGTGTGCTGCGCGGCACCATCGATCTCGTCGCGCGCGATCACCTCGACCTCGCGGTACACGATCTCGATACGCCGCGGCGCACGCCCGACGTGGCGGCCTTTCGTGTCGTGCCGCTCCACGAGATTCGCCTCGTGCGCGTCGCGGGCGACGTCGCGAATTAGTTGTTGCTGTCGCGCCAGCTGCCCGAGCTGGTGATCTCGGGGATGTCGATGAATTCCTGTTGCCCGAACATCGCCTCGCGGCGGCGAGCCTCGTACTGATCGGCGACGAAGCGCTCGAGTTCGAGCTGTTCGACGCGCAGGGCGCCGGCCGACCCGATGCGGATCGCGGCGAGTTCGTTGGACTCGACGAGGTCGCGGACGACGTCGAGTTCGACGTTGAGGATCTCGGCAACGTCGGAGAGGGTGAGGAAACGGGGAAGCCCCTGGCTGGGGTTCGAAGACATGCCTCAAGTATCCCAGCGATTCCCTGCACGCTCGCCGCCTGTGGATAACTTGCCCAGCGAGTTCGGACGATGTCGCAACATAGACACGTCAAGGCGGACGAGCCTCCGCCAATGCCCGCGAACAAGGAGCGCTCACGTGGCACAAGGTCGCAGAACCCGAGTCGATCCGCGACTCATTATCGGCATCGTGCTCGTTGCCGGCTCGATCGCGGGCGTCGTCGGCGTCGTGCAATCTACGGCGCAAACGACGACGGTCTACGCACTGGGGCAGGCTGTCGCCGCGGGCGACACGATCACCGCCGAGCAACTCACCGCGGTCGAGGTGTCGGCGGCTACGCCGACCGAGCTCTACCTCACCGAGGCGAGCGCCGAGAGCTACATCGCTACCCGGCCCATCGGCGCGGGTGAGCTCGTGCCGCTCACGGCGCTCGGCGACGCCGACACCTCGAGCGCGGCCGTGGTCGTCAGTATCCCTGGCGAACTGCCCGGCGGCATCAGCACCGGCACGACGGTCGAAATCTGGTCGGCCGCCGCGGGTGAGCGGATGGGCACCTACGACGCGCCGCAGGTGCTCGTCGCGCAGGCGCAGGTCATTCGCGTGATCGAGCAGGACGACTTCGTCGCCACCGCACAGGTCGACGTCGAACTGCGCATTCCCGACTACGAGGTCGCGACGGTCATGAGCGCGACCTCGAACGGGGCGCGGCTACAGCTCGTGCCGCTGCACGAACCGGTGCGGGAGTAGCTCGTGGCGCGCATCATCCTGGCCGTGGATTACGACGTTGAGGCGAATCTGCTCGAGGGCATCATCCGGGCCGGCCACGAGATCGTCGACCGCGTCACCGGCGCTGCCTCGCTCGCGGTCGCGGTCGAGCGCGCCCGGCCCGAGCTCGTGCTCGCGCAGGCTGGCCCCGAGACGCTCAATCCGCGGAGCCTCGCCGCCTGCGATGGCGCCGGTGCCCGCACGATCGCCGTCGTGGGGAACGAGGCCGAACGCAGGCAGGCAACCGAGCTCGGGCTCGTCGACCGCATCCGCGCCGACGACAGGTGGGATGCGGTTGAGCGGCTGCTCGAGGGGGAGGCCGCCCGCGCTGCGCCGCCCGTCACAGCCCAGACCGAGCCGGAGGAGCCGCCACGCAGTCGCAAGGACCGCCGCCGCGAAGAATCGCGGCGAGGCCGACGCAGCCCGCAGCGCGAGGTGCCGCCGCCGATCGAGCCGAGCGCGCCACCGGTTCCGGCGCCCGGCCGCATCCTCGCCGTCTGGGGCCCGCACGGTTCGCCGGGCGTCACCACCGTGGCGATCGCCCTCGCGGCGTCGCTCGTGAATCAGGGCCGGCGGGTGCTGCTCGTCGACGCCGACACGTATGGCGGGGCCGTCGCACCGGCGCTCGGCATCGCCGACGAGGCACCGGGGCTCGCGGCCGCCTGCCGCCTCGCCGGCGCGGGCTCGCTCTCGGCAGTCGAACTCGATCGCGTGAGCTCGGAGGTCGCCTGTGCGCGCGGCACCCTGCGTGTGCTCTCGGGCATCAGTAACCCTGCCCGCTGGCCCGAGCTGCCGAGCGAGCGGATGCGCGCGGTGCTGGGGCTCGCGCGCGATGAGTACGAGTTCGTCGTCGTCGACGTCGGCTTCAACCTCGAGCGAGACGAGGAACTCGTGAGCGATGTCGCGGCGCCTCGTCGCAACGCCGCCGCGCACGCCGCGATCGAGGTGGCGGATGCTGTGGTCGCGGTCGGCGAAGCAACCCCGGTTGGGCTGCAGCGCTACCTGCGGGCGCGGCTCGGCCTTGTCGATCTGCGTGGCGATGCGACCCACCTCGAGACGGTCATCACCCGCCTGCGCCGCGGGGCGGTCGGCGCCGATTCGGCCGGCCAGGTGCGGCAGGTGTTGCTGCGTTTTGGCGGCATTGAACGCGCCACCCTGCTGCCCGATGACTCCAAGGCCGTCGACCGGGCGATGGCCGAGGCGATCGCGGTGGTCGATGCGGCGCCGAGGTCACAACTCGCGAAGCAGCTCGACGCGCTCGCCCTTCGGCTCGGTCACGTTGCCGACGCCGCGGCACCGCTTCCGGCGGATCTCCAATCAGATCGCTCACTCGTCCAATAATGTGGAGGCGTGTCGAGCCTCACCAATCTCATACAACGCCACAGCGACCTCGATTCGAGTGATCGCGAGTGGCTCATGCTGCTGCTTGCTGACTGGCAGCTGCTCGCCGACCTCGCCCTCGCCGATCTCGTGCTCTGGGTGCGCGACTCCGAGGCTCGCTGGGTGGCGGTCAGCCAGGCGCGACCGGCGTCGGCGCCGACCCTGTTCTATCGCGATCTCATCGGTCAGCGCGTGCGCGAGCAGTGGGAGATGGAGGTCGAGGCGGTCTACCAGCGCGGCGTGACGATTCGCTCATCTGCCCCCGACTGGTTCGACGAGATTCCCGCGCAGCTCACGACAAGCCCAGTGTTCTCGACACGCCACGCCGACGGCCGGGCGCAGCGCTCCGAGCGGCCGATCGCGATCATCACGCGGCACACGAACCTCGCCGGCACACGGCAGCCGACGCGGCAGGAGGTCACGTTCCGCGAATGCTCGGAGGACCTCTTCGACATGATCGCGGCGGGGGACTTTCCCGATCTCGATGCCCCCGAGTTCTCCCGTCGCGGCGCGCCCCGGGCCTCGGACGGCCTCGTGCGGCTCGACACCGACGGCGTCGTCACCTTTGCGAGCGCGAACGCCCTCTCGGCACTGAACAAGCTCGGCTTCGGTGGCGAGCTCGAGGGCGAGATCTTTTCGGAAGTTGCCTCGACCCTTGTCGACGACAAGCGCAACGTCACGGTCGACGAGGCGTTGCCGCTCGTCGTGACCGGCCGTGCCCCATGGATGAGCGATGTGGATGCGCGCGGCGTCACGGTCACGCTGCGCGCGATTCCGCTGCGCCGCGGCGGCGAGCGGCTCGGCGCGATCGTGCTTTGCCGTGACACGACCGACGTGCGCAACCAGATGCAGGAACTCATCACCAAAGACGCGACGATCCGCGAGATCCACCACCGAGTGAAGAACAACCTGCAGACCGTCGCGGCGCTGCTGCGCATCCAGGCCCGCCGGGCGAAGGCCGACGAGGCCCGAGAGTCACTGCTGCAGGCGATGCGTCGCGTCTCGTCGATCGCGGTCGTGCACGACACCCTGTCGGGCGGCTTCTCGCAGTCGGTCGACTTCGACGAGGTGTTCGCCCGGGTCATGCGGCTCGCGACCGAGGTCGCCGGCGGCACCGGCACCGAGGTGCGACCGGTGCTCGAGGGTTCGTTTGGCTCCGTGCCAAGCGAGTTCGCGACCCCGCTCGCCCTCGCGTTGACCGAGCTCGTGACGAACGCGGTCGAGCACGGATTCCCGGCAGGCAGCTCCGACGGCCAAGTCGCCGTCACGGTCGAGCGCGACGACGACAATCTTGCCATTCAGGTGCGCGACAACGGCGTGGGCATGGTCGGCGGCCACGAGGGCTCGGGCCTCGGCACGCAGATTGTGCGGACGCTCGTCGAGGGTGAGCTCGGCGGCGCCATCGCGTGGCAGGAGAACCCGGCGGGCGGCACGCTCGTGCAGATCAGCATCCCGCGCCGCTGGGGCGTCGGGTGACAAACGAAGTGCCTCGACGAAAGATCCGCCGAGGCACTGAGTTGCTTGGCTGGGTTAGCTGGCGCGGCGGGCGCGCGCAGCGCGACGCTTGAGCGCGCGACGCTCGTCCTCCGAGAGGCCACCCCAAACGCCAGAATCCTGGTTCGTGTCGAGTGCGTACTGCAGGCACTGCTCGGTTACCGGGCAGCGCGAGCAGATTGACTTGGCGGCGTCGATCTGTTCAATCGCGGGGCCGGTGTTGCCAACCGGGAAGAACAGCTCGGGGTCAGCATGCAAGCATGCAGCGCGATCACGCCAATCCATGTAAATGGGCTCCTTGTCTACGCGTTTTGGCACGCGGAGGCCGTACTCTCAGACGGAGTCGTGATGACAGCGGCACACCAAACTGCGGGTTTGCGCAAGGGCGCCGAAGTCCTGATCTGTAGTATTTTGCCACGCAGTTGCATGCCAATCAAGGGATTATTCGAGTGAACGCAGAGGGCGAACGCCCCACCGAGGCCGCCACGACCGCGCCGGTGTGGCCGTCGATTCTTCTCGCGATGGTGCTCGGGGTCGAAGCACTCGTCATGGCGTGGGTGACCGTGCTGCTCTTCGTCGAGTTCTTGACGCAGGATGCGCTCTCGGTCGCGTCGTCGATCGCACTCATCGTCATGGCCGGGCTCGCGACCGTGCTGCTCATTGCGCTCACCGTCGGCGTCTGCCTCGGTCAGCGCTGGGTACGCGGGCTCACCGCGGTGTGGCAGGCGCTGCAGGTTGCGGCCGCGGTCACGGTGATCCGTGGCGACATGATGCCCGCCCTCGGCTGGGCGCTCGCGGCGGCATCGCTCGTCGGTCTGCTGCTCGTCTTCCACCCCGCGGTGGCCGCGCGGCTCAAGTAGCTAGCTGTCGCCGAGCTTGTTGAGGATCCGGTCAACGTGGCCGGTGGCCTTGACGTTGTAGAGCGCCTCGATGACCTTGCCGTCCTCGTCAACGAGGAAGGTGGAGCGGATCGCGCCCTCGACGATGCGGCCGTAGTTGTTCTTCTCGCCGTAGGCGGCGAGGCGGGTCTGCACCTCGTGGGCCGGGTCGCTCAGCAGGGTGTACGGCAGTTCGTATTCGGTCTTGAACTTTGCCAATTTGTCTACCGAGTCGGCGGAGAGCGAGAGCACCTTGTAGCCCGCGGCGGTGAGCCGGGCGTCGCTGTCGCGGAAGTCGCAGGCCTCCTGCGTGCAGCCCGGGGTGAACGCCTGCGGGAAGGTGTAGACCACGAGCTTCGAGCCGCGGAAATCGCTGGGGGACACCTGCTTGCCGTCCTGGTCGCTCAGCGTGAATTCCGGAAAGTCGTCGCCGGGCTGCAGTCGGATGGGTTCGGTCACGGAGTTCTCCTCAGGGTCGGGCGCGGCCGCGACGGACGAATGTACGCCGCAGCCTGAATCATGCGGCAATTTGAACACACTTTGGTCTGTTCCCCATCAGAGTGCACACAACGCCCCGGGTGCGGGTTATGCTCCCCACACATCTGAAAATTGGAACCCAACGCCCTCACTCGGCTGCGACGCGATCAGCGTTGCTTGCGGCCCGCAGCAGCAACGAAGCTCAATTGAGGTGGGCGAGGTGGTTCCCGTGTCGGCGCAGCGTGCTGCGTCGGCGTCTGAAAGGCAAAAGCAATGGTGAAATCGTCCGTCGCTCGTTCGTCCCGGAAAGCCCTCGGTGCCATTGGCGCCTTCGCCGCGGTTGCGCTTGTGCTCACCGGCTGCGTGCAGAACACCGAGGGGACCGGCGGCAACGCCAACCCCACCGAGAGCGCCGAAATCTCGGTGACGAAGTCTGACACCGCCGCCGCCATGGTGCCCGAGGAGATCTCGAGTGCCGGTGTGCTCCGCGTGGGCACCGACGCCACCTACGCCCCGAACCAGTACGCCGGTCCCGACGGGCAGCCGGTGGGCTGGGAGGTCGAACTCGTCGAGGCGATCGGCACGAAGCTTGACCTCGACGCCGAGTGGTCGAAGGAGGGCTTCGACCAGATCATCCCGAAGGTCACCGGCGGCACGCTCGACATGGGCTCGTCGAGCTTCTCCGACACCGTCGAGCGCCAGAAGTCGGTTGACTTCGTCGACTTCTACTCGGCCGGCCTCCAGTTCGTGCGCGGCGTTGACGTCGACCCGCTGCCGGACTCACTGTGCGGCCTCACCATCGGCGCGCAGGCGACCACCACGTCCGACGACTACCTCATGGCCGCGAGCGACGAGTGCGAGGCGAACGGCGAGGCGCCGATCGACCTCGTCAAGAAGGACGGTCAGGACGAGGCCACGAACGACGTCGTGCTTGGTAACACCGACTACATGCTCGCCGACTCGCCGATTGCGCAGAACAGCGTGCTGCAGGCCTCCGACAAGATCACCCTTGAGGGCGACGTCTTCGACGCGGCCCCGTACGGCCTTGTGTTTGCGAAGGACACCGAGCTGACGCAGGCGGTGCAGACCGCGATGCAGGAGCTCATGGATGAGGGCACCTACGAACAGATCCTCAGCAATTGGGGTGTTCAGGACGGCGCCGTCGACGAAGCTGTGATCAACGGTGTCAGCTAGCACCGACCCCATCGTCGCGGTCAAGCTGCGACATCCCTGGCGGACGACCGTTGCGATCGTTCTCGTCTTGCTGTTCGCTGTAGTCATTTATGACGCGGCCACGCGCGAGACCTTCCGCTGGCGCCTCGTCGGGGCGTACCTCTTCGACACCCGGGTATTCCAGGCCGTCGGCGTGACCCTCGCGCTCACCATCCTCTCGATGGTGCTCGCGGTGGTCATGGGCCTCGTGCTCGCTGTCATGCGGCTCAGCGATAATCCGGTGCTGCGCACCCTGTCGTGGCTGTACCTCTGGCTCTTCCGCGGCACGCCAGTCTACGTGCAGCTCGTATTTTGGGGCCTACTGTCGACGATCTACCGGTCGATCGAGGTCGGCGTGCCGTTCACCGACACGACCTTCTTCACAATCGCGCCATTCGAGGCGATCGACCTGTTCTGGCTCGCCGTGCTCGGCCTCGCATTCAACGAGGCCGCGTACATGGCCGAGATCGTGCGCTCGGGCATCCTCTCGGTCGATGCTGGGCAGGAGGAGGCATCGAAGGCGCTCGGCATGAGCTGGCGCGACACCATGTTGCGCATCATCATTCCGCAGTCGATGCGCGTCATCATTCCACCGACGGGCAACGAGCTCATCTCGATGCTGAAGACCACGTCGCTCGTCACCGCACTCGGGTTCACGCTCGATCTCTATGCGCGCTCACGGGAGATCTCGTCGGCGCTCTACGAGCCGGTGCCACTGCTCATCGTGGCGAGCATCTGGTACCTCGTGGTCACGAGCGTGCTCATGGTGGGCCAGCACTACCTCGAGGCCTACTTCGGCCGTGGGGTGGCCCCGCAAAAAGACACGGGCGTGGCCGATACTGGCGTGCTCAAACTGCCGGTCGGCCAGCAGACCGGGGCCGTGTCGACGGCCGACTCGGCGACTTCGACGCGAACGACGGGAGACGGTGCATGACCGCAACGGCCACCGCGACACCGATGGTGCGCGCGGAACACATCGTCAAGAGCTTCGGCTCGAACACCGTGCTCAAGGACATCTCGCTCGAGGTCGGCCGCGGCCAGGTGCTCTGCCTGATCGGGCCGTCCGGCTCGGGCAAGTCGACGCTGCTGCGCTGCATCAACCACCTCGAGACGATCGACGGTGGGCGGCTCTGGGTCGAGGACGAGCTCATCGGCTACAGGCAGCGCGGCGAGAAGCTCTACGAGATGACGCCGAAAGAAGTGTCGACGCAGCGCGCCGACATCGGCATGGTGTTT
Organism: Gulosibacter sediminis; assembly: GCF_030011715.1. Lineage (NCBI taxonomy): Bacteria > Bacillati > Actinomycetota > Actinomycetes > Micrococcales > Microbacteriaceae > Gulosibacter > Gulosibacter sediminis. Next base: position 36,131 of record NZ_JASCYH010000023.1, read on the forward strand.
CAGCGGTTCAACCTGTTCCCGCACATGACCGCGCTCGAGAACATCATCGAGGCGCCGATGCGGGTGAAGCACGAGAAGAAGTCGGTCGCCTCGAAGCGGGCGATGGAGCTGCTCGAGCAGGTCGGCCTCGCGCACAAGGCGAAGTCGTACCCCGGGCACCTCTCGGGCGGTCAACAGCAGCGCGTCGCGATCGCTCGGGCGCTCGCGATGCAGCCGAAGCTCATGCTGTTCGATGAGCCGACCTCGGCGCTCGACCCGGAGCTCGTCGGTGACGTGCTCGGCGTCATGAAGCAGCTCGCCGAGAGCGGCATGACCATGGTCGTCGTGACGCACGAGATGGCGTTCGCGCGCGACGTCGGCGACCACCTCGTGTTTATGGATGCGGGTGTCGTGGTGGAGGAGGGCGACCCCCGGGACGTCATCACGAATCCGCAGCACGCGCGTACCAAGGCGTTCCTCTCGCGCGTAGGTTAACGACTTGCAAACACGTGTCGAGCGGTGGTAATGTCTTTCAGTCGGTACGGCGAGGTTGACGAACCAACTCCGCCGCTCGATTCGCGCCTCTAGCTCAATAGGCAGAGCAGCTGACTCTTAATCAGCGGGTTCCGGGTTCAAGTCCCGGGGGGCGCACGACAAATCCCCACTACGACATCGCCGCAGTGGGGATTCCTCGTTTCCGTGTGAACCTGACCGTGACAATGCTGGGGCAGAATAGAACGACGCAGACTTTCCTGGGATCCGAAAGAAGGCAGAGCGTGGCTGCAGGTACCGTTCTCGACAAGCGCGAGTCAGCGATCGAACTCGTTCGTCCCACCACACTTGCGCAGGTGCAAGACACTGTGCGGCGGGCACACCTCACCGGCGCGCAGGTGCGGCTGATCGACCCACAGGGCAGCGCCGAGGCCGCTCAGCCGGGCGTCGCGATCGACCTCCGCGGCCTGCGTGGCCTCGTCAGCGTCGACCCCGCGGCGGGCACGGCGACGTTCCTCGCCGGCACGACGATCGACCAGGCCGCGACCCAGCTCGAAGCCGAGGGGCTGTCGATGGTGGGCGCCCCGAGCGACGCGAAGCTCACGCTCGGCGCCGGTGTCGTGCTCGGCGGACACAGCGGCGCACCGCGAGACGCGAGCTTCCCCGCATCCGTCGCCGGCGTCACCCTGATTGACGAAACTGGCGCCGTGCTCCGAGTCTCGGCATCGCGCAACCCGCACTTCTGGAGCGCCGCTCGCCTCTCGCTCGGCGCGCTCGGCATCGTCACCGAGGTGACCGTGCGCGTGCGTCGCTACCGGGCGCTGCGCGTGAAGCGAGTCAAGACCGACCTGCGTTCGATGCTGCGCGATCTGCCCGAGGCTCGCAGCAAGGTCGACTACTACGTCGCGGCCTGGCGCCCCGGCCACGACGGCGTCAAGCTCACGCTCGGTTGGCTCGAGGATGCGTCGCCCGCGCAGGTCGCGGCCCGTCGCGGCAACCTCTCGTCGGCGCTGCACGCGCAGGACGAGAAGGCGGGCCTGTTCAGTCGCCTCCGCGCGGGGGTGCGTCGCCTGTTCGGCGGCGGGGCCGAGCGGCTCGACGAGCGTCGCGAGGGGCCGACCGGCTCGCTCGCCGAGGGGCGCGACGTCGCCGGCGCGAACTCGAGTGCCGTGACTATGGAATACCAGTTCCCGCTCTACAAGGTCGACCTCGTGCTGCAGGCGCTGCATGACATCGCGCAGCGCAACCGCGCGTTCTCGGGCGTGCAGACGCGACTCGGCATGGTCGCGCGCGACGACGTGTGGCTGTCGCCCGCGTACGGGCAGGATGTGGTGGCCGTCGCCCTCGACGTGAGCGACGCATCCGGCCGCAACCTCGAGGCACTGCGGCAGGCCGAGGAACTCTTCATTTACCTCGGCGGACTGCCGAACTGGGCGGGTTGGAACACCTTCACCGCCGGTGAAGCCGCCGACGTGATGCCCCGCTACAGCGACTTCGTGCACATCGCGCGAGACCTCGATCCGGATGCAATTTTCAGGAACGCGGTCGCGGACCGCCTGGTTCATTAGGTTTTAGGGGAAACTTATTTCTAGGGAGCTCGCATGGGGGCGACCTAGAATTGGGTCTTCCAGCACCTTCCCAACACGAATGGAACTCCCAGGGCATGGCCAGTAAAGACCGCGACCGTATTCGACAGCTTCGTGAGGAAGCCAACGCGCTTCGCAAGAAGGAAGAGGCGCGCAAGCGTCGCAGCCGGATGTTCGCCCAGCTCGGCATCGTGGCTGGCGCCGTCGTCGTGATCGCGGCGATCGTCCTGCTCGTAGTGATGGGACCGAAGTGGTTCAGCAACCAGGTCACGCCGTCGGCCGAGGGTGAGGTCGAGCTCACGAACTCGGCGGGCGACGCCGTGAGCCTTCCGATCCGCGTCGAGGAGGACGGCGGCGTCGTGGTTGGCTCCGACGACGCTCCCGCGAAGCTTGACTACTACTTCGACTTCTCCTGCCCTGCCTGCCAGGACTACCACTCGGCCATGGAGTCGTCGTACGAGCAGGTTATTGCCGACGGCGACGCGCAGGTGACCTACCACATGATCCGCTTCGTGCAGGACTACGGCCAGTACGCCGGCTCGGCCACCGCGGGCGTCATCAGCTCCGACCCGAGCCTTTTCTACACCGTCATGAACGGCATCTTCTCGGTGCCGGCCGAGACGCAGGTCGGCTGGGGCTACAGCGACTACGCGTCGTACGTGCAGACCCTCGGCTTCACCGATGAAGAGGTCATCCAGAACATCGCCGATGGCAACTACGGCGGCTGGATCAGCGACAACACCGAGCGCGCCCGCGAAGATGGCATCTCGGGCACCCCGTCGGTCGGCGTGAACGGCACGCTGCTCGAGACCGTGCCCGCCTCGCTCGACGAGTTGCTCGACGCCATCGGCGCTGAGCCCGCGGCCACCACCGACTCGACCACCGAGCCGACGGCCACCGCTGAGTCGACGACCGAGCCGACCGCCACAACGGGGAACTAAGCCGTGAGCACGACCCTCGAAGACCGCCTCGACGAGGGTGAGGGTCAGGCGGTCTTGCCGGCTGCCGCCCGCACCCTCGTCACGGGGTGGACCCTCCTCATCGGCGGCGGCATTGGCCTCATCGCGAGCTTCATGCTCACGATTGAGTACTTCCACAACCTCGCCGACCCGAGCGCCGAGCTGCTCTGCGACCTCAGCGTCTTCGTTACGTGCCAGCCGGCGATGAACTCGACCGCCGGTGCGATCCTCGGCTTCCCGAACGTGATCCTCGGTCTCGTCTGCTTCACGATCGCCGTCGTCTCGGGCGTCGTGATCGTCGCTCGCGTGAAGCTGCCGAACTGGTACTTTGTTGGCCTGCAGATTGGCCTGATCGGCGCTGCGGTGCTCATCACCTACCTGCAGTGGTACTCGGCCTTCGAGCTGCGCGCCCTCTGCCTCTGGTGCATGGTCATCTGGACCGCCACGATCCCGACCGTCACGCTCACCACCATCGGTAACCTCGCGAACGGCCGCCTCGGCCGTGGGGGAGTGAAAATCGGCCACGGCCTCGCGAACTGGGCCTGGGTCGTCGTCGTGATCTGGTACCTCGCCGTCATCGGGCTCGTGCTCGCGGGCATGTGGGAGCCGATCCGGCTGAGCATGATCTAAGCGAACATCCCCACAACCACTTCGGGCGGGTGACCAGTTGGTCACCCGCCCGAAGTGGTTGTGGGGAGCTTAGCTCGCGCGCTTGAGTTCGTCGTCGCCAGCTTCGCTCGTCGGCTTTGCGGGCTCGATGGCGCGCAACGGTTCGGGTCGCTCGAGCTCGGCGACGTCGGCGATCGTGTTCTGCACACGGCGCACGAGGT
>NZ_JASCYH010000024.1:0-36291 GCF_030011715.1 Gulosibacter sediminis
GCGCAGCTGGACGCTGCGCGGCCCGACCTCGTTGCTGGTGCTAGTCGCGCCGCGGGCGCACCGTGAGCGTCTGCGCCAGGGTGCCGATCGGCCCCTCGGCGTCGTGCAGGATGCTCTGCGTGAGCCCCGCGCCGCGCGGGCCGATCGAGACGTGCGTGTCGAAGCCGAGCCACTCCCCGACCGGCACGCGGTAGAGGTGCGCGGTGAGGTCGAGGTTCGGGAACGCGACTTCGTCGGGCGACACGAGCGTCGCTGAGCCGTTCGCGAGGTCGGCGACCGAGAGCAACCGGGCTGTGTTGCTCACCGGCTCGCCCGTCAGGAGCGGCCGCTGGGGCCGGATCCAATACTGGGCGACGCCCGGGCCGCTCGACTGACGGCGCACGTCGAGCGTCTCAACGAAGGCGCCGTCCCAGGTGTCCCCCATGTCCCAGCTCGGCAGTTCGTCGACCGACGGGATGCGAGGCACGGTCGTGCCCGCGATGTCCTCGGTGTCGAATTCCTTCGTGAGCCAGGCCCGCGCACTCACCGCGGGCCGGCCACCATGGGTGAGGATCGCCTCGACGAGTTCGATGGTGCGGCCGGGTCGCACGACACGCAGCTCGACATCGAACGGTTCGATCGGGATCACGCCGAGGATGTCGCACGAGAGCCGGCTCATGCGCAGCGTGCTGTCGGCATGGCGCTCATCGCGATCGGTGAGGATGAGGTGGCTGATGAGCCCGACGACGGGCGCGATGTGCTGCTCCTGGTTGTTCCAGCTGCCGCCCGTCTCGAGGTTCGGGCGGTACTGCGTCGCGGACTCGCGGACGAAGTAGGGCGAATCGTGGGAATTGCGACCGGGAGTCATCATGCCGTGGGACCTACGCTTCGCGAGCGAAGGCGGCGGCCCTGCCGATCTGATCCTGCGTCAGCTCGACGCCGGTGTAGCGCTTGAACTGGCCCGCGGCCTGCAGCGCGAACACCTCGGAACCCGAGATCGTCGGCACGTTCGCAGACTGCGCGGCGCGGATCAGCGGTGTCTCGGCGGGCAGCGCGACGACGTCGAAGACCTGCTGAGCCGCGCCAATGTGTGCCTCCGAGAACGACAGGGTCTGGGCATCCGCCCCCTGCATGCCGAGCGGCGTGACGTTGACGAGCAGGTCGTGGCCGGGCGCAGGGTCGTCGGTGACCGCGCGGTAGTCGTAGCGGTCGGCGATGGCCTGGCCCGCCTCGGCGTTGCGCGCGACGATCGTGAGGTCGTCAAAACCGGCGCCGCGGAACGCCGCGATGACGGCCTTCGCCATACCCCCCGAGCCGCGTACGAGCACCGACATCGAGGTGTCGAGCTGGTGGTTCTTGAGTAGCTGCACGACGGCTTCGTAGTCGGTGTTGGCCGCGGCGAGCCGACCGTCGGTGTTGACGATCGTGTTCACTGAGTCGATGGCCGCAGCCGACTCCTCGAGCTCGTCGACGAGCGGGATCACGGCCTCCTTGAAGGGCATCGACACCGAGCAGCCGCGGATACCGAGGGCGCGCACGCCGGCGATCGCGTCGATGATGTTCGTCGTCGTGAATGCCTTGTAGATGAAGTTCAGGCCGATTTCGTCGTAGAGGAAATTGTGGAACCGCGTGCCGTAGTTCGACGGCCGAGCAGCGAGCGAGATGCAAAGGGACATGTCTTTGTTGAGTATCGGCACACCGTCATTATGTACCTCGTAGGCTGGGCCCGAGCGGCGGGATTCGCTGCGGAAGAGCCGAAGGAGCACCGCCCATGAGCACTGGATCGACCGGCGAATTGCAGCTCGAGAACGACCACTTTCGCGTGACGAAGTGGACGATCGCGCCGGGCGGCGTGATTCCCATGCACCGTCACGACTTCGAGTACGTGGTCGTGCCGATGGTGACCGACCGCATGCACGTCGTCACCTCCGAGGGCAACGAGATCACCGCCGAGCTCGTCGCCGGCACCAGCTATACCCGTGCGGCTGGGTCGGAACACCGGGTCGAGAACCGGGGCGGCGCATCCGACATCGTGTTCGTCGAAATCGAGCGACTCGCGTAGGCGGTCGTTCGGCGCGGGGCGCTACGCGTCAACCCAGGACTGGCTCGCGGCCGAGGCAAGGACGCGCTCGGTGAGTTCGACGGCCCGGAGCCCATCGCGCACCGTCGGCAGCCCGTCGGGAAGCACGCCGCTCGACATCGCCGCGTAGCTGTCCCCGACGAAAGCTGCGAACGCGTCGAGGTAGCCGAGCGGATGCCCGGCCGGCACGTTGCTGAGGCGGGCGACGTCGCCACCGATGAGCTTCGGGTCGCGCTGGAGCAGCACCGAGCCGCCACGGTGGCCGATCCAGAGCGTCTCGGGGTTCTCTTGCTCGAAGCGGACCGTCTCGTGGGCGCCGCCGATCTCGACGCTGAGTGAGTTCTTGCGGCCTGCTGCCACCTGCGAGATCGAGAGGGTGCCGAGTGCGCCCGATTCGAACTCAACGAGCAACACCGCGAGGTCTTCGGTGGTGACCTCGCGGCCGGAGCGCTCGGCGTGCACCGTCTGGGTGCGCGCGGTGAGCCGCACGATGCGCTCGCCCGCGAGGAACTCGGTAAGGTCGGCCAGGTGTGAGCCGATGTCGGCGAACGCGCGGGATGCGCCGCCCGCCTTGGCGTCGACGCGCCAGTTGTCGTCGCCCGGCTCGAGCAGCCAGTCCTGGTGATAGACGCCGGTAACGCCAGTGAGGTGGCCGAACGAGTGGGCGGCGATGCGGCGCTGCGCCTCGCGCGTCATCGCGTGGAAGCGGTAGGCGAAAGGCACGGTGAGCAGCCGGTCGCTCGCCTCGACGTCGGCAGCAAGTTGCGTCGCCTCGTCACGGCTGACGCCGATCGGCTTCTCGCAAACGACGTGCTTGCCTGCCGCAATGGCGGCCCGAGCGAGCGGCACGTGGCTCGCGTTCGGGGTGCAAACGTGAATGACGTCGATGTGTGGGTCGCCGATGAGTTCCTCGGCGTTCGCCGCGCGGTCGACGCCGATCGTCGCCGCCGCATCGCGGGCGCGTTCGAGACTTGATGAGGCGATGCCGGCGATCTCGCCGCCGACGATGCGGATCGAGCGCGCATGCACCTCCCCCATGAACCCGCCACCGATGATGCCGGCGCGAAGTCGAGTCGTCATGAGGTTCTCCTTTGAACCGGGCCCCGGGGGGCGATGATGTGGTGGTGCGCGGGGGCGCGCGGCTCGCGCGTAGCACCCGGCGGGCCCGACCGCCGTCGCCCCATCCTGCCACCGCTTCCGCAACGCTGGCCGGAAGCGCCCGGCCGATCGGCCGTTAGCGAATGCGACCGCGCCGCCGCGTGACGCTCTGCAGGGTGTCGCGAATCGGCGCGCCGAGGAACAGGCCGAGCGACGCCCCCGACGCGAGGGCGAGGCCGATCGCGCCGGCGCTGACGAGTTCGGCGAAGCCGACGATGAGGCCCTGCGGGTCGTTCTCGGCCGCGACGATCGCGAGGATGCCGCGGAAGACCATCGAACCGGGCACCATCGGCACAATCGCGGCCGTGGTCACGGCGATCGACGGCACGTGCCAGCGGTGCGCGATGAGCGTGCCGAGGAAGCTTGCGAGCAGTGCACCGAAGCCGCTCGCGGGGGCCATACCTATGCCGCCGAGCAGCGCGATGCTGTAGCCGCCCCAGGCGGTCGCGCCGAGCGCCGCCGAGATCGCGATGGTGCGCACGCCGGCGCCGTTCCAGACCGCGACCGTGACGGCGATGAGGATCGCGCCGATGACCTGCATCCACGCCGGGCCGAGCGCGGGCGGATCGCTCGCGAGCGGAATGCCGATGCCAAGCGATTGCGTGATCGCGACGCCGCCGACGATGCCGATGACGACGCCGAGGGTGAGCAGCGCGAGGTCGAGGATGCGCCCGCCGGCCGTGAGCGAGAAGCCGTCGATCGCATCCTGGGCGGCAGCGACCACCGACATACCGGCGAGCATGAGGACGATGCCAGCGGCGACGATGATGGTCGGCCGCACCTCGTCGAACAGCGGCACGCCGAGGTCGCCGAGCCAGTTCGAGACCGCGGCGATCGCGACGACGACGAGGGCGCCGGCTGCCTGCGAGAAGAAGAAGGGCACGTGCCACTTCGCGAGCAGGCGCTGGGTCATGGCGGCCGCGCAGGACGCGAGCAGGATGATGAGCAGCACGAACCAGTTCGCGCCGTAGAGCACGCCGACGCCGAGCGCGAGCATGCCCTGCGCGAGCACGATGACGGCGGGGCGGTACGGGAACGGCTGCCGGCGGATTTTGTGGAAGCGCACGCGCGCGTTGTCGAGCGTCACGCTGCCCGACTCGATGTCGGCGACGAGCGCCTGCAGTTGCTGGAGCTTGGTGTGGTCGGGCACGGGCGCGCGTACGACGCGGATGAGCGTGAACGGCAGCTCGGTCTCGTTGCGGTGGTAGGAGACGGCGATGGAGTTGTAGTTGATGTCGACGTGCACGGGCTTGATGCCGAGGGCTGCGGCGACGCGAATCACGGCGAGCACGACCTCGTTTGCCGAGGCGCCGACGGCAACGAGCGACTCGGCGATGCGCATCGCGAGGTCGATGACCTTGCGGGCGTACACCTCGTCGATCGACAGCAGCGCCTCGGTCATCGGCCTCGACGCGGGGTCGGTGCGGATGACGTTTTCGATGCGAGCTCGCCACTGCCTACGTGAATTCACGGCCCCATCGTCCCACGCCTGTAGTTGGGGTTGAGTGGTCACTTTTTGTAGTTGCCGGTGCCCGGCAACTACAAAAAACGACCACTCAACTTTCTGCGACGCCGAACGGTTGTGTGGATCCCGGGACAGTCGTGATGGAGCATAGAAGTTGGAATGCTGGACATGAGGGCTCGGTTATACCCCTCAGGGGTATAACCGATGCGCGGCCCGGGTGGTCGCGCGAAAGGAACATGAGGCAGACACGATGGCGAATCACACGCACGACGAACACCACGAGCTGGCAGGGAACGAGGGTCAGACGAACGCCGAAGAGCACGCCGGGCACGATCTGCATTCAGGGCACGACGCTCATGCAGGGCACGAGGCTCATGCGGGTCACGAGGCTCATGCGGGTCACGGATCGCACGACATGCACGGTGGCCACGGAGGCCACGCGGGTCACGGCGATCACGTCGCCCAATTCCGGCGACTGTTTTGGATCATGCTCGTCATCGCAATCCCGGTCGTCGCGACGAGCGCGATGTTCGCGAGCCTCGTCGGCTACGAGCTGCCAGACGTGGCATGGCTCGGATGGGTCTCGCCAGTGCTCGGCACGATCATGTACGTGTGGGGCGGCCGCCCCTTCCTCACCGGCGCGGTGAGCGAGATCCGCAGCCGTAAGCCGGGCATGATGCTCCTCATCGGCCTCGCGATCACGGTCGCGTTCCTCGCCTCGTGGGGCGCGAGCCTCGGCTTCCTCCACCACGAGCTCGACTTCTGGTGGGAGCTCGCGCTGCTCATCGTGGTCATGCTGCTCGGCCACTGGGTCGAGATGCGCTCGCTCGCGCAGACCACCTCCGCGCTCGACTCGCTCGCGGCCCTCCTGCCCGATGAGGCCGAACGCGTCGTCGGCGACACCACCGAGACGGTCTCCCCCGCCACCCTGACCGTCGGCGACGTCGTGCTCGTCCGCCCCGGCGCGACGGTGCCGGCCGACGGCGAGATTGTCGATGGCGCCGCCGCGATGAACGAAGCGATGGTCACCGGCGAGTCGACGACCCAGCGCCGAGGCGTCGGCGACCACGTCGTCGCCGGCACCGTCGCGACCGACTCGGCCCTGCGCATCCGAGTCACCGCGACCGGCGACGACACGACGCTCGCGGGCATCCAGAAGCTCGTGGCCGACGCGCAGGCCTCGTCCTCGCGCGCGCAGCGCATCGCCGACACAGCGGCCGGCTGGCTGTTCTGGTTCGCGCTCGGCGCCGCGGCCATCACCGCGGTCGCCTGGTCGCTCTTCGGCCTGCCCGACGAGGCCGTCGTGCGCACCATCACCGTGCTCGTCATCGCCTGCCCGCACGCACTCGGCCTCGCGATTCCGCTCGTCGTATCGATCGCGACCGAGCGCGCGGCCCGCGGCGGCGTGCTCGTCAAGGACCGTCTCGCGCTCGAGTCGATGCGCTCGGTCAACGCCGTGCTCTTCGACAAGACCGGCACCCTGACGAAGGGCGAGCCGACCGTCACCGACATCGCGCCCACCCCGGGCCTCGACGCGGATGCGGTGCTCGCATTCGCGGCCGCCGCCGAGTCCGACAGCGAGCACCCGCTCGCCCGCGCGATCGTCGGCGCAGCGGAGCACCGCGGCCTCGTGCTCGCGGGCGCCAGCGACTTCTCGAGCTCGCCCGCGGTCGGTGTGCGGGCCTCGGTCGACGGGCGCACCATCGAGGTCGGCGGGCCGTACCTGCTCGAGCAGCACGGCCTCGCCGAGGCCGCCCCGGCCGCGGCCTGGCACGCCGAGGGCGCCATCGTCCTGCACGTGCTCGCCGACGGCGAGATCGTCGGCGCGCTTCGGCTCGCCGACGAGGTGCGCGCCGAGTCACGCGACGCGGTGGCCGCGCTGCACGCGCAGAGCGTCGAGGTCGTCATGATCACCGGCGACGCGCAGGCGGTCGCCGAATCGGTCGCGGCCGAGCTCGGCATCGACCGCGTGTTCGCGGGCGTGCGCCCCGAGGACAAGTCGGCGAAGGTCGCCGAGCTGCAGCGCGAGGGCAAGCGCGTCGCGATGGTCGGCGACGGTGTCAACGACGCTCCGGCCCTCGCGCAGGCCGACGTCGGCATCGCGATCGGCGCGGGCACCGACGTCGCGATCGCCTCGGCCGGCGTCGTGCTCGCGTCGAGCGACCCCCGCTCGGTGCTCTCGGTGATCGAGCTGTCGCGCGCGAGCTACCGCAAGATGCGCCAGAACCTCTGGTGGGCGGCCGGCTACAACCTCATCTCGGTTCCGCTCGCGGCGGGCATCCTCGCGCCGATCGGCTTCGTACTGCCGATGAGCGTCGGCGCGATCCTCATGTCGCTCTCGACCATCGTCGTGGCCCTCAATGCGCAGCTGCTGCGCCGCCTCGACTTGTCGCCCGAGGCGAGCACGCGGCGGATGCTCGAAAGCCGCAGCAGCTAGCTACTCCCCGCGCCCGACAAGCCCGCGGAAGCGCTCGAAGAACCGCGTCAACAACGCAATCACGCGGTCCTTCTTCGCGGCGCGGCCACCCTCGGGCGCGAACAGCGACACCGGCGGCAGAATGTCGGTGATGCCCTGCCCTGCGATCCGCAGCTCGCCATCCCGGAACGCCCCGTCGACAAATGCCCGCGTCTTCTCGGGCTTCAGCCCCTCGGCCGCGATGATGCCGGCGAGCTCCTCCTCGCGCTTGCGCGCGACGAACGCCTCCCACGCCTCGTCCACGTCGCTGTCGAGCGAGATCGAGTCGACGAACTCCTCGATGAGGTCGCGCTTGCTCCGCAGGGTCGGGCTCGCGTTGACGGCGCGCATGATCTCGGCGCGAATCTCGATGTCGTCACCGTTGCCCGACTCCTCCTGCTTCTTCGCGACGAGCATGAGGATGTAGTCGACGTTGATTTCGACCTGCTTTACGAGCTCGATCTCGAACACGACGTCCTCGTGAATCGGCTCGCGATCGACCTCATCGACGCGTCGGAAGTCCTGGTAGAAATCGTTGTAGACGCCCGAATAGTTCTGCTCCTGCGCCCGCGACAGCAGAGTGTCGCCGGCGAACTCGTCGAACGACGTGAGGATGTTCCGTAGCCGCAAAATCGCGCCCCAGAGCTTGATGAACTCCTTCTGCGCCTTCTCCCCCACGATCCGCTCGCCGAGCGGAAACTCCTGGAGCAGCTCCTTCACTCGGTCGGCATACTCGGCGTAGTACTCGCCGTAGGGCCGCAGCACGACAACGCCGCGCGCATCCTTGTTGCCAAACAGCTCGAGCGCCTTGTTCGTCTCGTCCTCGAGGTTGCGGAACGACACGATATTGCCGTAGGTCTTCACCGAGTTGAGGATGCGGTTCGTGCGCGAGAACGCCTGAATGAGCCCGTGGGCGCGCAGGTTCTTGTCGACGAAGAGCGTGTTCAGCGTCGTCGCGTCAAAGCCGGTGAGGAACATGTTCACGACGATGACCAGGTCGAGCTCGCGGTTCTTGAGCCGCTGCGACAAGTCCTTGTAGTAGTTCTGAAACTTGTCGGCGCTCGTGTCGTAGCTTGTGCCGAACAGGTCGTTGTAGTCCTGAATCGCGTCCTCGAGAAACGACCGCGAGTCGCCCGCGAGCAGGTCGGTGTCGAAGGCCTCGTCGTCGAGGATCCCGTCGTCGCTCGCCTCGTTCGCACCGTACGAGAAGATCGTCGCGATCTTCAGCTGCTGGTCGCTCGGCAGGCCGAGCTGCTGCACCTGGAACTCGTTGTAGTACCGCTTCGCGGCGTCGATGGATGCGGTGGCAAAGATCGCGTTGAACCCGCGCACGCGCCGCTTCGCGCGCTCGGCGACCACGCGGCGCCGAGCCGCGCTCGACGCCTCGACGTTCGTGACGACGCTGTGCTCGTAGCTCGAGGCGCGCTTCGTCTTCTGGTTGAAGTGCTCGAGCGTGTACTTCACGACTTCGCGGATGCGCTCGGGCGCGAGCAGCGCCTCCTCGGTCGCGATCGCCGACACCTCCTTGTCGGCGACGTTGCCGACGCGAATGGTGTTGACGTAGTCGATGCGGAACGGCAGCACGTTCTTGTCGGTGATCGCGTCGACGATCGTGTAGGTGTGGAGCTTCTCGCCGAACGCCTGCTCGGTCGTCTTGAGCTTCGGGTTGCCGCCCGTGCCGCTGTTCGCGGCGAAGATCGGGGTGCCGGTGAAGCCGAAGAGGTTGTACTTCTTGAACGCGCGCGTGATCGCGGTGTGCATGTCGCCGAACTGCGAGCGGTGGCATTCGTCGAAGATGATGACGACGTGCTGGTTCGTCACCGCGTGGCCTTTGTTGCCGGCGATGAAGTTCGAGAGCTTCTGGATCGTCGTGATGATGATCCGCGCGTTCGGGTCCTCGAGCTGCCGTTTCAGCACGGCGGTGGAGGTGTTCGAGTTCGCGGCGCCCTTCTCGAAACGGTCATACTCGCGCATCGTCTGGTAGTCGAGGTCTTTGCGGTCGACGACGAAGAGCACCTTGTCGACGCTCTCGAGCCGCGAGGCAAGCTGCGCCGTCTTAAACGAGGTGAGCGTCTTGCCCGAGCCTGTCGTGTGCCACACGTACCCGCCGGCGGCGATGCTGCCGAGTTGGTGGTAGTTCGTGGAGACCTCGATGCGCTGCAGGATGCGTTCGGTCGCGACGATTTGGTAGGGCCGCATGACCATAAGCGTGTTGTCGACGGTGAGCACGCAGTACTTCGTCAGGATGTTCAGCAGCGTGTGCTTCGCGAAGAACGTCTTCGTGAACGCCCGCAGATCCTGAATCGGCTTGTTCTGCGCGTCCGCCCACCAAGACGTAAATTCATAACTATTCGAAGACCGCCTCCCGGCGCCTGCGCTTGTCGAAGGCCTTGTCGAAGCCCCCGCCGCCTCCCGCACATGCTGCCGCCGAGTCGTATTCGAGTAATACTTCGACAGCGTCCCATTCGAGATCACAAACAACTGCACATACTCAAACAGCCCCGACTCCGACCAAAAGCTCTCGCGCTGATACCGGTTGATCTGGTTGAACGCCTCACGAATATCGACGCCGCGCCGCTTGAGCTCGATGTGCACCATCGGCAGCCCGTTGACGAGCACCGTCACGTCATACCGATTCGCGTACTTCGCGCCGCCCTCACCCTGAGGGACCTCGTACTGGTTGATCACCTGCAGGCGGTTGTTGTGGATGTTCTTCTTGTCGAGCAGCTTGATGTTCTTCGTGAACCCGTCGTCGCGCTTGAGCGGATATTCGTGGTTCACGTGGACGCGCTGCGTCTTGTCTTCGATGCTGTCGTTCTTGCTCGCGATCCACTTCAAGAAGAGGTCGTTCCATTCACTTTCGGTGAATCGGATGCCGTTGAGCAGTTCGAGCTGCTGGCGCAGGTTCGCGACGAGCTCGGCTTCGGAATGGATCGTGACGTAGTCGTACGCCTGCGACTGCAGCAGTTCGATGAACTCACGCTCGAGCGCCGCCTCGGATTGATAATCCGTGCGCGTATCCGGTTCGGGAACGTACTCGGCCACCACCGTGCTCTCGGACGAGACGGCGATCGGATCAAATTTGCGGCGCTCGGGCCCGATCATTCGGAATCGACTCCCCGTTCTTCCCACTGCGCGTAGGTTCCACCGTTCCATAGCCACGAGGTACGGCCGTTGCAAGAGCGACCGAGCGCGATGGCGCCAGCGGTCGACGGAGAGGTGAAGACGATGTCACGCGTCAGATGGCCAACCTTGCCGTCAATCACAATGCTTCCGTCTGCGACTAGTTTTTCGTGCCGCGCCCGGTACGAGGCATATGCACGCCGGGTTGACTCGGCGGTAGCGCGGCCAAGCCACTCGCCAACGACGGTGGAGCCCTCCAGCATCGTGAATTCACCGCCAGCCACTTGGGCTTTTGCGTTCACACCAAGCTTGGACTGCACCAGCGTGAACGTCGGCGAATCTTCATCCTTGGGCACGACTTCAACTACCGGAGCCTTCCGCGACTTGAGCACGTTCACGTTGAGCACCGGTAGCACGGTTTTCAGCTGCGAGATGAACGCTTCCATGTCTGACGCCTGTGCTTCGGAAAGCTTGCGGATTTTGGGAGTCTGTACGTTCGGTAGGGAAGCCCGTTCGGCAACCCGTGCCATCTCAATGAGTCGAGCTTCTAGGTAACCCCAGTGACCCTCGTTGAAGCTATCGTCTTTGGCACTGATGATGACCGCGCGGTCCCAGAACTCTTTCTTCGCGTCATGAACTCGAAATCGCTCTGCGAAGTTCTCGGTTCGGCCTATGTAGCAAACTGTGTTCTCGATCGCTTCGCTGTCTTCGCCCAGCAACAGATACGCGCCGTTGCGCGATGACTCTGGTCGACGAATCAGTTCCCCCAGATTGGACCGTGGACCGACCAATACGTGTCCTGTCCAGCCTGCAACTTCTGCAGTGGTGATTCCACCCGGTTCACCATCGACCAGAAATAATTCGATGTGCTTGCCGCTCATGCCGCCTCCTCAAACGTGAGCAACTTGTCCCGGTAGTACTCATACTGTTTGCGTCGTGCTTCGATCTCGGCGGGTAATCCACTGCCAACACCATTCACGTATTCTTCAAATACATCTAAAACGGAAATGATCCGATCTTGAATTTCAAGGTCAGGAACAGGTACTTCAAACCGGTTCAAGTTTCGCTGATTGAGTTTAGGCTGTGTGCCTCCGCTAACAAATGCCGATATATCGACCGTTTGCAAATAGTGGTACAGGAATCTAAGCCGCACTTCACCAGTCTTTTCAGTCAGCACGTGCGCATGGTTGTTCACCCAAATGCGACCTGAAGCCCAATTCACCATCGGTGAACCATCCTTTTGAAGAACACTTCCATCTTCGCCAACAAGCAGGAAGTCACCTTCAAACAAGAAGTCATCGACATAGTCCTGGATACCGTTCGCGCCGTAGTACGGATAGATACCGTACCGTCGGTCAGCTCGGGTGACAGGCCGTCGCCGACTATCCAGGTTCCCGATGATATTACCCATCGGAGTCCAGCGCCCCCCCCTCACGGAAGGTCAGAAGTTGGTCGCGATAGAACGCGTACTGGCGTCGCCGCGCTTCCAGCTCCGCTTCCAGCTCCGCTTCCAGCTCCGCTTCCAGCTGTGTGAACTTATCCAATATTCTCACAATTTCTTGCTGTATTTCTAGCGACGGAACTGGTATTTGAATCTTGTTGAACGAATATTCCGAAATCGTGCGCACCTTAGTGCCCACGATGTAGCGGCGCTTCTGCCTGTCGAAGTGCGCGGAGCGAAGAAAGTAGGAAACGTAACTCGGATCAAGATCGGAACTAAAGATCAATGTGTGGTTACTGACTGCCACGGATTCTTGACCCAGCCACGCCACGCCCTTGGCGAGGTCTTCATCATTCTCGCTCGTGTCCGCGATAATGACGTCACCGGGTTGCGCATGCTTCGAGCGGCGAGCAACATCCACACTAACGAATACGTTCGTCTCGTCGGCGTGAACGCCGTAGTGCGTGTAGATCTGCCCATAGTGAACACATCCGACACCCTCATCCTGGAAATCCTTTTTCTGCGGACCCCCGCCTCGAGAAAATGTTCCAATCTCACCAAACGTTTTATGGGGGACGCCGTTCGGCGCTAATTGCGCGAGCATCGATTTCAGGTCGCTCATTTGGCGCCCTCGAGGTCCGCCACGATCTCATCGATCGAAGCCCGCAGCTCCGCTTGCCGCGCGACGATGCGCGCGATCTCGGCGTTGAGTTCGACGATGTCGACCTCTTCGCGGGTGTCTTCCTTCTCGACGTACGACGAGACGGCGATGTTGTACGCGTTCTCCGCGATCTCCTCGTTGGTGACCAGCTTCGCGACGTGCGCCTTGTCCTCGCGCGCGGCCAGCGCATCCAGAATGTGCTGCTGGTTTTCGGGCAGCAGCTTGTTCTTGTTGCCGACGCGCTTGAACTCGGCCGACGCATCCACGAACAACACCGCGCTATCGCGCTTCGATTTCTTCAACACGATGATGCAGGTGGCGATCGTGGTGCCGAAGAAGAGGTCCGGCGGCAACTGGATCACCGCATCCACGTAGTTGTTGTCGATCAAGTACTTGCGGATCTTCTGTTCGGCTCCCCCGCGGTACAGCACGCCCGGGAACTCGACGATCGCCGCCGTGCCGTTCACCGCGAGCCACGAGAGCATGTGCATCGTAAACGCGAGGTCAGCCCTCGACTTCGGCGCGAGCACGCCGGCAGGCGAGAACCGCGCGTCGTTGATCAGGATCGGGTTGTCGTTGCCCTCCCACTTGATTGAGTACGGCGGATTCGAGACGATCGCCTCGAACGGCTCGTCGTCCCAGTGCTGCGGGTCGACGAGCGTGTCGCCGAGCGCGAGATGGAACTTCTCGTAGTTCACGTCGTGCAAGAACATGTTGATGCGCGCGAGGTTGAACGTCGTGAGGTTGATCTCCTGTCCGTAGAAGCCACCAACGTTCTCCTTGCCGAGCACCTTCGCGAACTTCAGCAGCAGCGAGCCCGAACCGATCGCCGGGTCGTAGACCTTGTTCACGCGGGTCTTGCCGTCGACGGCGATCTTCGTGAGCACCTCCGACACCTCCTGCGGCGTGTAGTACTCACCGCCCGACTTGCCGGCCTGCGACGCGTACATCTGCATCAGGTACTCGTAGGCGTCGCCGAACATGTCGATCGTGTTGTCGGCAAAGTCACCGAGCGGCAGGTCGCCGATCGCGGCGAGCAGCTTGCCGAGCTTGGTGTTGCGCTGCTCAACCGAGTTGCCGAGCTTGTTGCTGTTCACGTCGATGTCGTCGAACAGGCCCTTGAGGTCGTCCTCGCTCTCGGTGCCAAGGGCCGAGCCCTCAATGTTCTTGAACGCGCGCTCGAGGATTTCGTTGAGGTCGGTCGTGTCGCGCTGCGCGCGGGCACGGACGTTCTCGAAGAGCTCCGACGGGAAGATGAAGAAGCCCTTTTCGGCGACGAGGTACTCGCGCGCGGACTCGGCCCGCGCATCCGGCATGCGCGGGTAGTCGAAGTCGGTGTTGCCGGCCTCGTGCTCGCCGCGGTTCACATAGGTCGAGAGGTTCTCCGAGATGAATCGGTAGAAGAGCATGCCGAGCACGTAGCTCTTGAAATCCCACCCGTCGACGCTGCCGCGAAGGTCATTCGCGATGCGCCAAATCGTCTTGTGCAATTCGGCGCGCTGCGCCTCTTTGGTGGTGGGGGTCATTCGTTGATCTTCCGCGCGAAACGTGCGAATTCGGGTGAATTCGCATCGACAAGTTCACCGTACCTAAGGCCACCGACACGTGTGGCCGCGGCGCGCTCACGAATACACGAGCCGAAACCGCTCGCACACGACCGCCATGTCGGGTTCGAAGCCGTGCGGGTTCTCGGAGTGCAGCCGCCAGAACCGCTCGTGCACCTCGCGCCAGTACGCGAGCGAGCGGTCACCCTCACCCTCCGCGGAGGCGTGCTCCGCATCCACCTCGCCGAATGGCCGGATGCGCACCTCGAGCGTCTCGATGATCGCGCGCGGCTCCCCCGCGCCGTCGAGCACGACGCTGAACTCCCCCGCCCGCGGCACCGGATCGCCCGTCGCCTGATAGTCCCAGAACGACGACGCCGTCGCCGTCTTCGTGCCCGCGAGCACGAGCGCGAGCAGCTCGTCGGCGTGCTCCTGAGTCGCGCCGAAGGCCCACGCCTCGGGCACCGCCTCCGGCAGCTCGGGCTTCACGTCGCGCACCTGGCGCCAGTACTCGGCGGGTGTTGTCATTCCGCCAGCATAATTGGCCACACGAGGGCCGCCGCCCGCGCCGCCACAGCACGTCAGGAGCATCCGTGCCGCAGTACGACCTCATCCTCACCGAAACCCGCAACCGCGTCGGCTACATCACGCTGAACCGGCCTGAGGCGCTCAACGCCCTCAACCTGCAGCTCAGCGGCGAGATCATCGAGGCCGCGCTCGCGTACGACGCCGACCCCGAGATCGGCGCCATCGTCATCACCGGCTCGGAGCGAGCGTTCGCCGCCGGCGCCGACATTCTCGAGATGGCCGACCGCAGTTACGCGAGCATGTTCCTCAACGGCCCGTTCGCTCGTTGGGACGCCTTCACGGCGATGCGCACGCCCGTCATCGCCGCCGTCGCCGGCTTCGCCCTCGGCGGTGGCTGCGAGCTCGCGATGATGTGCGACATCATCCTCGCCGCCGACACCGCAAAGTTCGGCCAGCCCGAGATTAACCTCGGCGTCATTCCCGGCATGGGCGGCTCGCAGCGCCTGCCCGCCGCGATCGGCAAGTACAAGGCCGCCGAGATGCTGTTCACGGCGCGCGTCATGCACGCCGATGAGGCCGACCGCGCGGGCCTCGTCTCGCGCGTCGTGCCGGCCGCCGAACTGCTCGACGAGGCGACCAAGGTGGCCGAGACGATCGCCGCAAAGTCGCTGCCCGTCATCTACGCCATGAAAAACGCGCTGCGCGTCTCGCAGGACTCCGGCATCACCGACGGCGTGCGCTACGAGCAGCAGGCGTTCACCGCGGGCTTCGCGCTGCACGACCAGAAGGAGGGCATGGCTGCCTTCCGCGAGAAGCGCGACCCGGAGTTCCGCGGCGAGTAGCCGCCGCACGCCGCCGCCATGAACTTTTGCGGTGGCGTGACTACGGTGGGCGGTACGCGCGCGACCGCCAACGGCGGCGGTCGGCGGAAAGGTCGACATGGACGTCACTGACCAGGTAGCGGTCGTCACCGGGGGCGCCTCGGGCCTTGGCCTCGCCACCGCGATACGGCTGCGCGACCGTGGCGCGCGGGTGCTCGTCGTCGACCTGCCGGGCACGCCGGCGACCGACGCCCTCGCTGCCGAGCCGGGCATCGCCTTCGCCGACGCGGATGTGCGCGACGAGCAGCAGGTCGCGGCCGCCCTCGACGCCGCGGCCGAGCTCGGCGACCTCCGCGTCGTCGTCAACTGCGCCGGCGTTGCCGAGGCCCTCAAGGTCGTCTCGAAGCACGGCCCGCACCCGCTCGACCGCTTCGAGCGCGTGCTTGCGATCAACGTCGTCGGCACGTTCAACGTGATTCGGCTCGCGACCGAGCGGATGCTCCGCCTCGACCCGCTCGGCGAGGAGCGCGGCGTCGTGGTCAATACTGCGTCGGTCGCCGCCTTCGACGGGCAGATCGGCCAGGCCGCGTATTCGGCGTCGAAGGGCGCGATTCACGCGATGACGCTGCCGATCGCGCGCGAGCTCGCCGAATATCAGATCCGCGTCGACACGATCGCCCCGGGCACGTTCGACACGCCCCTGCTCGCGGCGCTGCCCGAGGCGGCGCGCGAGTCGCTCGGCAAGCAGGTACCGCATCCGGCCCGGCTCGGCCGCCCCGAGGAGTTCGCGCTCCTCGTTACCCAGATCATTGACAACCCCATGCTCAACGGCGAGACGATTCGGCTCGACGGAGCGATTCGAATGGCTGCGAGGTAAGCACAATGCGTTCCACGTTCTATGACGATGACCACCAGGAGTTTCGCGAGCTGGTGCGCGACTTCATCGCGCGCGAGATCACGCCGAACTACGCGCGGTGGGAGGCCGACGGTGGGCTGCCGCTCGAGCTCTACCCGAAGATGGGCGAGACCGGGCTCGTCGGCCTCGCGATTCCCGAGCAGTACGGCGGCATGGGCCTCGACGATTACCGCTTCCGCATGGTCATCAACGAGGAGCTCTCGCGGGCGCAGGCTCCGAGCGTCAACGCGGCCTTCGGCGTGCACGACGACATCGTCATCGCCTACTTGCTCGACCTCGCGACCGATGAGCAGCGCGAGCGCTGGCTGCCCGGCATGGCCGACGGCACGCGACTCAGCGCCGTGGCCATGACCGAGCCCGGCGCCGGCAGCGATCTGCAGGGTATCCGCACCCACGCCGAGCGCGACGGCGACGACTGGGTGCTCAACGGCTCGAAGACGTTCATCACGAACGGCGTGAACGCGTCGCTCGTGCTCGTGTTCGCCCGCACCGACCCCGACGCGGGCTCGCACGGCTACTCGCTTTTCGTGGTCGAGAACGGCATGCCCGGCTTCGAGCGCGGCCGCAAGCTCGACAAGGTCGGCCTCCACTCACAAGACACGGCCGAGCTGTTCTTCAGCGACGTTCGGGTGCCCGCCGCAAACCTCCTCGGCGAGGCCGGGCAGGGTCTCATCTATTTGCTCGAGCGGCTCCCCCGCGAGCGCATCTCGATCGGCGCGGCGGCGCTCGCCTCGGCCGAAACGGCCTACGACTGGGGCCGCGAGTACGTGTTCAACCGCAGCGCGTTCGGCCAGACCATCGGTGACCTTGCCACGGTGCGATTCACCCTCGCCGAGCTCGAGACCGAGATCGACATCACGCGCGCGTACGTCGAGCGCTGCATCCTCGCGCTCAACGACGGCGAGCTCACGACGGTCGAGGCATCGAAGGCGAAGTGGTGGGCGACCGAGCTCGAGCAGCGCGTCATCACCCGCAGCCTACAGTTGCACGGCGGCTACGGCTTCATGGAGGAATACCCGATCGCGCGGGCCTTCCGCGACTCGCGCGTGCAGTCGATCTACGGCGGCACGACCGAGATCATGAAAGAGATCATCGGCCGCGACATCGCGAAGCGCTCGCGCTAGCAAAGGGGCGACGGATGCGCGAAGCAGTCATCGTCGACGCGGTACGGACCGCGTCGGGTCGCGGCAAGCCGGGCGGCGCGCTCTCAGGCGTGCATCCCGTCGACCTGCTCGCCTCGGTGCTCGAGCAGCTCGTCGAGCGCACTGGCCTCGACCCCGAACTCATCGACGACGTCATCGCCGGCAACGTGAGCCAGGTCGGTGAGCAGGGCGGCAACATCGGCCGCACCGCCGTGCTCGCCGCCGGGTTTCCGCACACCCTGCCCGCGACGACGATCGACCGGCAGTGCGGCTCCAGCCAGCAGGCCGCGACCTTTGCAGCGCAGGCGATCATGTCGGGTAGCCAGGACGTCGTGATCGCGTGTGGCGTCGAGTCGATGAGCCGCGTGCCGCTCGGCTCCTCGACCGCGGGGCAGGATGCACTCGGCCCGCGCGTGCGCGCCCGCTACCCCGAGGGCCTCGTGCACCAGGGCGTCTCGGCCGAGCTCATCGCCGCGAAGTGGGGCTTCTCGCGCGCCGAGCTCGACGACTATGCGGCCCGCTCGCACGCGCTTTCCGCGGCCGCCGCGAGCGCGGGCGACTTCGACGCCGAGCTCGTGCCGATCGAAACCGAGGCGGGTGCGCATCTCGTCGACGAAACGGTGCGGCCGAGCACGACCTCCGCATCCCTCGCCGGCCTTTCGCCCGCGTTCGCGACGCCCGAGTACACCCGGCGCTTCCCCGAGCTCGACTGGAAAGTGACGCCCGGCAACTCCTCACCCCTCACCGACGGCGCCTCGGCCGCGCTGCTCATGTCGCGCGAGCGAGCCGATGCGCTCGGCCTGCGACCGCGCGCCCGCTTCGTCGCGTTCTCGGTCGTCGGCGACGACCCGATTCTCATGCTGACCGGGCCGATCCCGGCGACCGAACGCGTTCTGAAGCGGGCCGGCCTTGGCATCGACGACCTCGACGCCTTCGAGGTGAACGAGGCCTTTTCTTCGGTCGCGCTCGCGTGGCAGCGCGAGACCGGCGCGCCGATGGAGCGGCTCAACCCGCGCGGCGGCGCCCTCGCCCTCGGCCACGCGGTCGGCTCATCGGGCACGCGGCTGCTCGCAACGCTCCTCAACCAGCTCGAGGCGAGCGGCGGACGCTACGGGCTACAGACGATGTGCGAGGGCGCGGGTATGGCGAACGCGACCGTCATCGAGCGGCTCTAACTCTCATTCGAAATGCACTCGCCGAGGCGCCACGCCCGCTCTAGAGTGACCTCATGGCGGGTTTGCGGTGGCGCAGCCACCGGCACTGGATCTTCGTCGTTCTCGTGGGTGTGTGGACGACCTATTTCTTGAGCCCGCCGGCATCGCCGTGGGTGTGGAGCGTCGTGCCGGTATCCGTCGCCGGCGCCGCGATGCTCGTGAATCGGCCGATCGCCGGCAATGTCGTGATCCTCGCCGCGAGCCTGATGTCGGCGGGTTTCGAGGTCGAATACGGGCGCACCGAGGTGCTGCTGCCCGTCATCGGGGCCCTGTTCATGTTGGGGCGCTCGCGCGCGCCCATCAGCGTCGGGGTGGCGTTTTTGCTCGCGCAGATCGGCACCACGCTGCTGCGCGACGGCGCGACGATCGAGTCGATCCCCACCCAGTTCATCGTCTATGCCACGCCCTGGCTCTTCGGCCACATCGCGGGTCGGCGCGCCGACTCGGCGCTCGCCGCGGTGCACGAGGCCGAACGGCTCGCGGCGATCGACGTCGCCCGCGTCGCCCAGAGTGTCGCCGAAGTCGAGCGGCAGCGCGTCGTCAACGACTCGATCGACACGCTCGGCACCGCCCTCACGCAGATTCAGCAGCGCACGACGTTCGCGTTGCAGGCGCCACGCGACGACCGCATCCGGGCGATTCAGGATGCGGCGAAGGCCGCGATCCAGCGGCTCCACGTCACGCTCAGTGCCCTTCGATCCGTGCCGCCCGCCGTGGCGCACAAGCGCAGTTCCGGGCCGGCCAAACCGCCGCTGACGCCGCGACGACGCCTCATATTCGGCGCGCTGCTCGCGGTCGTCGGTACCCTCGTCATGCTGCTCTTCTCGGCGCCCCTCGACAGCGAGTGGTACCGGCCGGTGTCCCTCGTGCCCGCGCTCATACTGCCCGCGGCCGCGCTGCTTGCCCGACAGTTCCCTCTCCCGGCGGCGCTCGCGGCGGCCGCGGCGCTCGTCACCGCGGCGCTTGACTCACCGCATCCGCCCGAGGCGCTTACGCCCTGCGCGTTCCCTGTCGCCGCGCTGTGTTGGCGCATCGCGCAGGCCGAGTCACGGCAGCGAACCTGGGCGATCGCGCTCGTTACCATCGCGTCACCCGTGCTCGGCATGAACCATGGCCGCGAGGGCGTCGGGTTCTCGCTGCTCGTCGTGTTTCTCGGCGTCGTCGGCGGGCTCGCGTGGAGCGACCGCGACGCGGTGTTGCAACGCGAGGAAGCCCGCGCGGCGAAGCTCACGGCGCAGCTCGCTGCGGTGCGCATCGGCGCGGCCCGCGAAGAACGAGTGCGCGTCGCCCGCGAACTCCACGACGTCGTGAGCCACGCCATCGCGAGCGTGAGCCTGCAGGCGCAGCTCGCGCGCGTCCGCCTCGACGACGACCCCGACGAGAGTGAAGCCGCGCTCGGGCGTGTGCTCGTCACGACCGCGCACGCCTCGCGCGAACTCGCGGTCATCGCGCGGCTGCTGCAACCGAGCGACGCGGGGCTCGACGTGTGGCGACTCGTCGAAGGGGCAGCCGACCTCGGCCTGCGCGTCTCGCCGCACGTCTACGACTCCCTACGCGGCGATGAGCTCGCGTACCGTGTCGTGCAAGAGTCGCTCACGAATGCCTCGCGCTACGCGCAGGGTTCGAGAGTCGACGTGCGGGTCGCTCTCGAGAACGGACGGGTACACATCATGGTGCGCAACGAAGCGCCGCTGCTGCCGACGATCGACTCGGTCGGCACCGGCTCAGGTTTGGCCGGGCTGCGCGACCGGGTGGATGCGCGCGGCGGCGTTATTACCTGGGGGCCGGTCGGTGACTGCGGCGGCTTCGAGGTGAACGCGAGTTGGCCCGTCGGCCGCGTGCCGCTCGACGATCCGGAGGGCTTGCGCCACGGCGACGGGGTGCGGCCGTGATCCGCGTCGTAGTCGTCGACGACCACGAGCTCTCGCGCGAGGGGATCGCGGCGATTCTTGCGGGCGAGCCGGATATCGAGGTGGTGGGTACGTTGCCCGACGGCGCACCGGCCGCAGCGTTCGTGGCCGACAACGCGATCGATGTCGTGTTGATGGATGTCGCGATGCCCGTCGTTGATGGCATCACCGCGACCGCCCAGGTGCTCGAGCGCACGCCGCAGGCCGCGGTGATCATGCTGACGACGCTGCCCGATGACGAGCACGTGCGCGAGGCCCTGCGGGCGGGCGCGCGTGGGTACCTCCTCAAAACCTGCTCGGCCGAGGAACTCCGCTTCGCGGTGCAGGCAGCTCGGGATGGGCGACGCTGGTTCGACCCACTCGTGCTGGAACGCCTGGCCGCGGGTTTCGCCGGCCTCAACCCCGCCTCGTCGGGTGGCGTCGACGAGCCCGGCGAGGTGCCCGAGGTGCTCATGACGCTCACCCAGCGAGAGCTCGAGGTCTTCCGCGAAATCGGCCGGGGCCGCTCGAACGCCGAGATCGGCGAGACGCTCTTCCTCAGTGAGAAGACCGTGAAGACCTACGTCAACCGCATCCTCGGCAAACTCGGGCTCTCGAGCCGGGTGCAGGCGGTCGTGCTCGCATTCGAGTCGGGTTTCATCACGCGGGCGAGTACGACGCCCGACGTCGAGTCACCAAACGTCAACGATCGTCGTTGACTTCGGGTGATTCCGAATTCGTAACGCCGAGGTCACGATGAGCTGGGGGTGACCTGGGAGCGCGGTGCTCTCGCCCTGAGCGAAGGACGAACGTAGTGCAGCGCAGAGCAAGACTCGGGAAAAGGACGGCCTCGGTCGTCGCACTAGGGGCGCTCGCGGGCGCCGGACTCATCGGCCTCGGCAGCGGTGCCGCGAACGCCGCGCCAGGCCAATTCTTTGCGGTATCCGGCTTCGTACTCGATGAGAACGGGCAGACCGTCATTCTTCCCTACGACGAGCCGTGGGACGTCACCGCGACGTCGGCGGCGGCGAGCTACAACAGCGTTGAGCAGGACAATCCCTGGGGCATCAACGCCGATGACGCACCCGCCGGCACCTATCACGTCACTATCGACCCTTTCCAAGACGCCCTCGAGTTGGCCACGTTCGCCTGCTACGAGTTCGACGCGAACAACGCCGAGCTCCCGACCGCCGTGGCAAGCGTCACCGGTAGCAGCACGAGTGGCTGGAACGTGCCGGTCGGCGAACTCTCGATCGCCTGTATCGCCGAGTACCGACCGGCTGGCCAACTCGCCGAACCTCGCGTTTCGATCGACCTCTCGGTCTTGATCGGCGATGGAGCCGACGGCCAACCCACTCCGGTCGGCACGGAGTCGGACTTCGAACTCGGGCTGCGAGATGCCTCGGGCACGGTTCACGCGATTCCCGCCGAGGGCGAAATATCGGTGCCCGCGGGTGATTACACCCCGGTGCTGAGTGCCTCCGCCAACGCCCAGGCCGGTTTCGACATCAGCGAGTGGTCCGTCTACCTCTGGGGATGCACGGGACACATCGGCAACGAGTTCGGCGACGCACTGACCCTCACTGCGGGCACGCTCACTTCCTGTCAGCTCTTTGTCGCGAACAGCGACGTCGACCTTTCGCTCGATACCGAGGTCGAGGGCGACTACGGGCTCGACTGGTACGGCATCACCGGCGCCGTTGGTACGCCCATCGACTACTCGCTTACCGTGACGAACTCCGATATTTTTACGGTTGGCGCCGGCCGGACTGCCCCGGTGGCGATTCGCGTGACGCTCGGCGACAACATGCAGGCCCGCGACCCGTTCGTCCTCACCGACGGCTTCACGGCCGAACTCGAGAGCGAAGGCACCTACCTCATTACCGGCGACGCGCAGCTCGCCTCGGGTGAATCGGTCACCGTGCGACTTGGCCTCGAGTTGACGGCCGAGGTGCCCGGCAGCCCCCTCAGCGCATGTGTGCTGGTTCCCGCGGGGTACACCGATTTGTACGCGCAAGACAACTGCTGGACCGAAGAGCTCAAGGCA
Organism: Gulosibacter sediminis; assembly: GCF_030011715.1. Taxonomy (NCBI): domain Bacteria; kingdom Bacillati; phylum Actinomycetota; class Actinomycetes; order Micrococcales; family Microbacteriaceae; genus Gulosibacter; species Gulosibacter sediminis. Next base: position 22,464 of record NZ_JASCYH010000024.1, read on the forward strand.
GACGGTGGCGGTGATGGAGGCGAGCCGACGCCCACTCCGACCCCCACACCAACGCCGACCGCGACTCCCACGCCGACGGCCACACCCACCGCGACGACGCCGGTAGTGCCGACCGTCACGCCCACGCCCACGCCCACGGCGACCGAGTCCGCGACGGCGACCGAGTTGGCCACGGCATCGGCAATCCCGAGTTCCGATGACGACCCGGCGGCCCCTGCAGCCGACGGCGACCTTGCGACGACCGGTGCTAACACGGCACCGATGATCACGCTCGTCCTCGCTCTCCTCGTCGCGGGCGGCGCGCTCCTCGTGCTGCAGCGCCGACGCGAGCAGCAGTCGGCCTAGCGCGAACTAGCGGATGCGCGGGACTGGTCGGCTTCGGTCGGCCGCCCCGCGCATCCCGCGTTTTCCCGAAATCGGATGCGGCAGGAACTGGCACCGCGTCCGCCCGCACTCGCCCGGCAACCCGGCTCAAGAAAACTCCCACAAAAAAACTCATCCACAGGGGTCACGTTTTACCGTTCTGATGCGTCTACCTTGTGTGAGCATGAAGCAACCCTTCGACCAGGCCGTCGAGCGTCACGGCGTCACGGTGCTGCGCGTCTGTCGCGCGGTGCTCGGGGCGACCGCCGACGCTGACGATGCCTGGTCGGAGACGTTTCTGGCGGCCCTTGAAACCTGGCCAGAGTTACCACCCGACACGAACGTCGAGGCGTGGCTGGTGCGCGTTGCCTATCGCAAGGCCATCGACGTCACCAGAGCCCGGGCGAGGCACGCGGTCCCGGTCGCCGATGTGCCCGAATCGCGCACCGAGCTGGGCGTGCCCGAGCGCGACGAGGATGACCTTTGGCGCGCTGTCGGCACCCTCCCCGAACAACAGCGGTTCGCCATCGCGTACCACTTCTTCGGCGGACTCACCCATGCCCAAACGGCCGAACTCATTGGCAGCACCGAGGCCGCGGTGCGCCGAGCTGCGGCCAACGGCATGCGCACCCTCCGCACAACGTTTGCACCTGAAGACTCCTTGAAGGGAGGCCACTGATGCCCGGCCCCACACCAAACCTCTCCCCCGACTACCCGCCGCTCGGGCCGGTTGATCTCACCTCGCTCCGCGGCCACTTGGCCGAGCAAGCGAACCGACGAGGTCTCCTCGACGTCGCCTACCGCACCGTCGACAGCCCAGTCGGCCCGCTCTTGCTCGCCGCCACCGAGCGCGGTCTCGTGCGGGTGGCCTATGAGCGCGAGGATTTTGACGCCGTGCTCGAGCGACTCGCTGCCAAGGTCAGCCCCCGAGTGCTTCGTGCGCCCCACCAACTCGACGACGCTGCTCGGGAACTCGACGAATACTTCGCCGGCCGCCGCCGCTCGTTCGACCTCCGGCTCGACTTCGCGCTCTCCAACGGCTTCCGTCAGTCGGTGCAGCGGTACCTGCCGCACATCGACTACGGGCGCACCGAGTCCTACCGTGAGGTCGCCGAGCACGTCGACAATCCCAAGGCCGTGCGCGCGGTCGGCACCGCGTGCGCGACCAATCCCCTCCCCATCGTGGTGCCGTGCCACCGCGTGCTGCGCGCCGACGGAACCCTCGGCGACTACATCGGCGGCCTCGACGCCAAATCCACCCTTCTCGAACTGGAGCAGACGACATGAGCGACCACACCCCTACCGCGACTCAGCCCTCCATTATCGACCTGACCCCCGGCCTCGTCATCAGCGACGATGGTCTCGCCCGGCCACTCTGGGCGAGCAGCGACGAACTGCTGCGCGACTACTACGACACCGAATGGGGCATGCCGGTGCGCGACGAGCACGGCATGTTCGAGCGGCTCAGCCTCGAGGCCTTCCAGTCCGGGCTGTCGTGGGCGACAATCCTGCGCAAGCGGCCCGCCTTCCGCGCGGCGTTCGACGACTTCCACCCCGACGTCGTGGCCGAGTACGACGAGCGCGACGTCGAACGTCTGCTCGGTGACGCGGCAATCGTACGCAATCGCGCGAAGATCATGGCCACCATCGGCAATGCCCGCGCCACGGTGCAATTGCGCGACAAAGGCGGGCTGAGCGAGTTTGTCTGGTCGTTTCAGCCGGCCGTTACGCCGGCGCCACGGTCAGCTGAGGAGGTGCCGAGCCGGTCGGCGGAATCGGTCGCTTTGGCCAAGGCGCTCCGCAAGGAGGGATTCTCGTTTGTCGGCCCGACCACCATGTACGCGCTCATGGAGGCCGTCGGCATGATCGACACCCACCTCATGGGATCCCACCGACGCGGAAGTTCTGGGGTTTGGCCCGAGTAGCTGTGCTTCGCTGGGCGCATTCGTTCGATCGCAGGAGCTGACATGTCAACGCAGAACGCACCCGTCGGGCCACGCGCCGTCGACTACGACCTGGTCGTCATCGGCGCGGGCCCCGTCGGCGAGAACGTCGCCGACTACGCCGCGAAGCAGGGCCTGCGCGCGGCCATCGTCGAGGCCGAACTCGTCGGCGGCGAATGCTCATACTGGGCGTGCATGCCGTCGAAGGCACTCCTCCGCAGCGGCCAGGCGCTCGCCGCAGCGCGACGTGTCGACGGCGCGAAGCAGGCCATTGGCGAGATCGACGTCGAGGCGGTGCTCCGGCGCCGCACGGCGTTCACGAGCAACTGGCGCGACGACGGTCAGGCTGCGTGGCTCGAGTCGGCGGGCATCGAGCTGCTCCGCGGCACGGGGCGGCTCGCGGCGCCGGGTCGCGTCCAGGTCGGCGAGCACACCTATTCCGCGAGTGCCGTCGCGCTCGCGACCGGATCCGTGCCAACGCTGCCGAGCATCCCGGGCCTCGCCGAGGCCGAGCCCTGGGGCACGCGCGATGCGACCTCCGCGAGGTCGGTACCGCCCCGGCTGGCGGTGCTCGGTGGCGGCGTCGCGGGCGTCGAGCTCGCCTTCGCCTACGCCTCGCTCGGTTCGAAGGTCACGTTGCTCGCGCGCAGCGGCCTGCTGCGGCAAGAAGAACCATTCGTTGGCCAGCTCGTGGCGGATGCGCTGGTCGAGGCCGGTGCCGAGGTGCGCGTGGGCGTCTCGCCGCGTCGAGTCGACCGATTCCCCACGAACGATGGTGGCCGCAACGCAGTCCGCATCGAGCTCGACGACGGCACGATCCTCGAGGCCGATGAGCTACTCGTGTCGACCGGTCGACGCGCCAACACCGACGGGCTCGGACTCGAGGCCGCCGAAGTCGACGCGCTCGAGGTCGACGACACCATGCTCGTGACTGGCACCGACTGGCTCTACGCGGTCGGCGACGTGAACGGGCGCGCCCTCCTTACCCATCAGGGCAAATATCAGGCACGCGCCGCTGGCGAAGCAATCGCCGCGCGCCTACGGGGTCAGCCCCTCGATGATGCGCCCTGGGGCCGCCACGTCGCGACGGCCGACCACGACGCGGTGCCCCACGTCGTGTTCAGCGACCCCGAGGTCGCGAGCGTCGGGCTCACCGAAGCCCGCGCGCGCGGGCGTGGGTTTCGCATCCGGGCCGTCGAGTTCGACCTTGGCGCAGTGGCAGGCTCGGCGCTGCACGCCGACGGCTACACGGGCCGGGCCAAGCTCGTCGTCGACGAAGACCGACGCGTCGTCATCGGCGCCACCATTGTCGGCCAGGACGTCAGCGAGCTTCTGCACTCCGCCACCATCGCGATCGTCGGCGAGGTGCCCGTCGACCGGCTCTGGCACGCGGTGCCCTCCTACCCCACCATCAGTGAGGTTTGGCTACGCCTGCTCGAGACGTATTTCAGCTAGCGACGCCCCGCGCCGATACCGCGGACGAGCCGCACTCCGCGTTACCAAAATTTCAATTGCAGTTTCACTAACAATAGTGCAGACTTGCACTCTGTGATTGAGAGTGCAACTGACGCCCGGGAGCAGCGCAAACGCGAAACTTCCCGGGCGTTAACTTGTCATGCCCGCCAGCTGACCTCCGAACTTGGCTTCTCCGGTTTCACGATCGAAGAACTCTGTTCCTCAGTTGGCGTCTCCCGGCGCACCTTCTTCAATTACTTCGAGTGCAAAGAGAACGCGGTGCTCGGCTATGGCTTCGCGACGGCCGACCCCCGCGAACACGCGATCGGTGAGGACTTCGTTGCTGCCCGGGGCGACCTGATCGACGACTTCGTCGAGATGATCATCTCCCGGTGGGAGATCGTGAACCCCGTCGAAGACACCGAGGCGATGTTCGCGGCGATCGAAGACGAGCCTCGCCTGATCAAGGCCGCGTTCAGAGAGCTCCACAAGAACGAGCTCCGCGACGTCGAACTCATCACGCGGCGCTTGGGCGACAGCCCAGAGACGCAACTTCGAGCCGAGGTGATCGTGCACGGCATCGGCGCGCTCATCCGGCTCGCTCTCGACCAACTCATCCACCACCACTCGACCGAATCACCGCGCGAGTTGCTCCTGCAGCGAGTGCGAATCGCCCGAGCCGAATTCACCACCCCGCAGAAAGCCAGCTAATGCCAACCTCCGCAGCGCAGGGCGCACCATTCCTGCTCACTCGGCGACGAATCTGGCTCATCTTCGGCGCCCTCATCGCGGGCATGCTGTTGTCGAGCCTCGACCAGACCATCGTGTCAACCGCCATGCCGACGATCGTCGGCCAGCTCGGCGGCGTCGACCACCAGGTGTGGATCACGACCGCCTACCTGCTCGCCAGCACGATCGTCATGCCGATTTACGGCAAGTTCGGCGACGTCCTCGGCCGCCGCAATCTGTTCTTGATCGCGATCGCGATCTTCACGCTTGCCTCGATCGGCTGCGCCTTCGCGGGCAACTTCTGGGCGTTCGTCATCTTCCGTGCCGCGCAAGGCCTTGGCGGCGGCGGCATGATGATCCTGTCGCAGGCCATCATCGCCGACATCGTGCCGGCGAACGAGCGAGGCAAGTTCATGGGCCCGCTCGGCGCCGTGTTCGGCCTCTCGGCCGTCGCCGGCCCGCTCCTCGGCGGCTACTTTGTCGACCACCTCACCTGGCAGTGGGCGTTCTACATCAACATCCCGATCGGCATTGCAGCGTTCGCGATCGCATACTTCGCGCTCCAGCTGCCGTCACGCAAGCCCGAGAAGCGCATCGACATTCTCGGCGTCGTGTTCATCTCAATCACAACGGTCTGCCTCATCTTCTTCGCCGACTTCGGTGGCGACACCGCCTTCGGTTGGGGCTCGCTCGCGACCTGGGCGTGGGGCGCGGGCTTCGTCGTGGCGGCAGCCGCGTTCGTCTTCACCGAGGCGCGCGCCGAAGACCCGATCATCCCGCTGAGCCTCTTCCGCAACCCCGTCTTCATCAACGCCACCGCGATCGGACTCATGCTCGGAATCGGCATGTTTGCCGCCATCGGCTTCATCCCGACGTTCCTGCAGATGGCCTCCGGAACCTCGGCCGCGGTCTCGGGCTTGCTCCTCGTGCCGATGATGGTCGGCATGATGGGCACCTCGATCGCCTCCGGCCTGCTCATCACGAAGACCGGTCGGTACAAGATCTATCCGATCCTGGGCACGGTCGTCACGGCGCTCGCGATGGTCGCGTTTACGAGCCTCACCGCGGAGACGCCGATCTGGCTCATCTGTGTGTTCCTGTTCGTCTTCGGCGTTGGCCTCGGCCTGATCATGCAGGTCGTGGTGCTCGTGGTGCAGAACGCGGTGCCCGCCGACGAGATCGGCACCGCGACGAGCACGAACAACTACTTCCGTGAGGTCGGCGCGTCGCTCGGCACCGCGGTGTTCGGCACGATCTTCACCACGCGGCTCACCGAGAACCTCGTGAACGTCTTCGCTACGAGCGGGGCGTCGGCCGATGCGGCATCCCAGGCCGCCTCGACGATCGACCCGGAGACGCTCAACGCGCTTCCCGATGACGTGCGCACGGGCATCATCTCGGCCTACGCCGACGCACTTGCGCCCGTGTTCTGGTACCTGCTGCCGTTCATCGCGCTCGCGTTCATCCTCGCGCTGTTCCTCAAGCAGATCCCGCTCTCGGATCAGGCCGGGCTCGTCGCGCGCGGCGAGGCGATCGGCGGGGCCGAAGCCGAGCAGCTCGAGGCGCAGCGACACGAGAACGCGCTCGTGGATGTCGTCACCGGCCCGACCACGACACTCGAGTCGGGCGACGTCGAACCTGATCGCCTCTCTTCATAGCGTTCAATCCTGATGCGACGGCCGCTGCCGCCCGCCATACACGGGCGGCAGCGGCCTTCTTCGTGTCGCTGGCCGATCGGCACGGTTTCGATCCACCACCGCTTGTGTCCGATCCTTATGCGTTGGGTCCCTCGGCAACGCACACGAGATCGCGCTCAAGGAGTCGATCAACGAGATCTACCAAGCCGAGTGCGGACACACGGAATTCTTCCGCGACGGCCAGCACAAGACGATCGCCATCATCGACTTCGCTACCCTGACTTGGTCGACCTGTACAACGCCCGCAGACTCCACGTTAGCCTCGGAACGGTCAGCCCCGACGCGTTCGAGCCTACCTACTCAGCCGCGCTCAGGAGAGCGCCGCTCCCCCGCATAGCAGCGGCGCAGATCTCGGGACGGTTCGTCCTCAACTGGCTCGACGACCACGACCGATACCTGCTCTCCTGCACCGTCCACACCCCAGTCACCGGCGACGACGTCGTCACCAGCTTCCTCGCGAACATCGAACGCCACGGCCCACCCGCGTCCACCCTCACCGACAACGGCCGCGTCTACACCACCCGCCACTGCGGCGGCCGCAACGCCTTCGAATACGTCCTCGCGATCGCCGACGACACCACCGTCACCGTCACCCACCTCACCACCGGCGAAGTGCTCTCCACCCACGACATCGACCCCGACCGCGGCTACTGGAGAAACAAACAACGAGAGCCTGGCCGATGGCCAGGCTCTCGTTGAGTGACATATCTCGTGACTCATCTGGGACATATGTCCCGACTCATCACAATGGTGGACCTAGCGGGAGGCTTGTCGAAACTTGCCCCGCCGCTGGCCCGCTTGAGTTTGATGCACCGCGCGATCCGTCTTCGTGCGCGGCATGGTGTCCGTCGCGAGGAGTCTCACGTCCGACAGCAGGCAAGGGTCAGCGGTGAGGTGCTCCTTTCGGCAGAGGCTCAATACGCGGCCGGTGAGACGCTGCGCACGATAGCCACGGAAGTCGGCGTGAGTCGGCAGCGGCTAGCGTCACTGTTGCGCGAGCGAGGTGTGCGTCTTCGTCGCACCGCTCCCTCGAATGCGGAGGTTCAGGAAACTATAGGTACAAGAGCGTGTCCGCGACAGGTTCGGGTGGGCGCTCGATGGCACCGGAGCGCTCGCTGAGCGTGCGCAGGTTCCACCAGGTCGCTGCGCGAACCTCTTGTGGGCTTGTACCCCAGGCCCGACTCAGCAGCAGCTCGATGCGTCCTGTGTCGGCTGGTCTGCGGGAACGCACCTTGCGTGCGGGAAAGTCGGTCTCGCACAGAACCCGGTCCCGCGGAAGTCGTCGGATCTGATCTTCGGACATTGCAGCGTTGACCGAAAAGTATGCATCGACGTCGATCGCCCGCTTGACATCGGTGTCATCTCCGTTGAACCAGTGCAGGATCGCTCCGCGCGTCTTGGCATCGGTAAGGTACTGGACGACCTCGGTTGTCGCTCCGGAGCTGTGAATGGAGACCAGCACGGGCTCGCTGCGCACGATGGTCAGTATGTCTTGGAAGATGGAGCACTGCCGAGCCCAGTCGCCTCCGCGGCGGTCCAGGCCGATCTCGCCAACTAGCGCGAAGGAACGGAGGAGATCTTTGAACCGTTCCGGGTCCCATGCGGCGCGGGCGGTTGCGACTGCCGGATGGATACCGAGCCCCCAGATGAGCGAGTGATCGCGCCGGTTCTTGACCTGACTAGCTTCGTGGAGGCTTCGGGTCATAGCGAACACGACGGCGTCGCCGAGGGCTGTGATTTGGTCTCGGGTGACGTCGGGAGCGATGTGGGCGTGGGCGTCCAGCGCCGGAAGGTCGGCGCTGGTCACGTCAGGTCGACCTTCCCGAGTTCGGCGAGTCCGCACCAGTGCGGCTGACATCATCACGTGCCAGGGACGAGGTTCGCGCCCTCGTCAGCGACGACGCAGATCGGGCCATGATGGACGCGTTGCGTAAGGGCATCCGCAGTACGCAACTCGCCCCCCACGCCCGGCATGGCTGATCAGCCTTCGGGAACCACGACGACCTTGCCGCCGGCGTGCCCGGTCTCCACGGCTGCGATCGCCTGACCTGCGTCATTGAGGTCGTACTGGGTGTCCGCATGGGGGTCGACCAGCCCGTACTGGATCACCTCGGTGATCTTCCCCATGGCCTCAGTCGTACGTGCCAAGCCCCGGCCGCCCAGTTCGACCGCGGCGTCCGGATCGGCCGCGGAGATAATCCGCCCCGGATCGGCCACCAGATCGGCGACGGCACGCAGCGCGTCACCGCCGACGAGATCGACGATCAGGTCAACGCTGGAAGCGACTTCTCGCACGCGATCGGCCACGCCCGAACCGGATCCGATGAAGGCCGCACCGGTAGACTCGATCAGTTCCCGCTTGGCCACGTCGGCCACGCCGAGGACCGTGAACTCGTGTACCCGGCCGATCTGCGCGGCCATCAGCCCCACCCCGCCGCCAGCGCCCAACAAGAGCAGGGTCTGGCCTGGTTCCAGTTCGATTTGGTGGGTGGCGTCATAGGCGGTGGCTGCGGCCACCGGAATGGTGGCGGCGTCGATGAAGGAGATCTCCTCGGGCTTGGCCACAGTGGTGGAGGCGCTCAAGAGCGTGTGCTCGGCCAGTCCGCCCTGCCCGGGCGCCACCAGGCCGAGCACCTCATCGCCCACCGCGAAGCCTTCGGTCCCGCCGCCCACCGCGATGACCACGCCGGCGGCTTCACGGCCCATCGGCGCCGGCAACGACCAGGCACGACCCAGCCGGCCCTCGCGCATCTTCCAGTCGGCCGGATTCACACCGGCGGCCCGGACCTCGATGGCCAGTTCCCCGGGTCCAGGCTCCGGAATAGGCCGGGCGATCAGCTGCTGGGTTTCGGGTCCGCCGTAGTCGGTGAAGACGTAGACCTTGGACATGAATGCGATCTCCTTCTGATCTGAGCGGTGTGTCTTAGTGCCCTAGATAACGTGACGATGGGGGTCAGAGCCGAGGGGGTTCGTCCTCACCGGCGGCTTCGGCGGCGTCGGCTTCCTCCCGGGTCGCGAAGGCGGCGCCGGCAGCATGCTCCGGTGGGCTGTAGATGGTGTAGAGCACCAGCGGCTCGTCGCCGGTGTTGCGGAAGTTGTGCCGGGCCCCGGCCGGTACCGCGCATTGGTCACCGGCATCGATGGGGTGGGTGTGGCCGTTGAGATCGGCTTCGCCGGTGCCGGAGACGAAGGTCAGGATCTGGTCGGTGTGCTCGTGGACCTCGTCGCCGATCTGGCCGCCGGGCGGGATGGTCATCACCACGATCTGGGCGTGTTCACCGGTCCACAGCACCTTCCGGAAGTCGGGGTTGTCCCGGGCCACGTCCGCGATGGTGAAATGCTCGACGTTGTCTCCCAGGGTGAAGTTCTTTCCGTTCATGATTGCTCTCCTCCAGTTGCGTTTTTCGTTTTCGGTGTTCGGGTCGATGTTGTGAATTTGTCGGTGTGTCCCGCGCCGGGAGCGGTAGCGGCTGGGTACCTGTTTGCCGCTTACGCGGGTTCGATGTCAGGCGTCGACCTGTTGCGCCGCTGTTCCGGTGGCCCTCTCGCTCTTGGGCATCGTGGTGGAGCCGCGGGCGTTGCGCAGTAGTCGCATCGCGTTGGCGATGACCACCAGTACGGAGGCTTCGTGGACGAGCATGCCGATCGACATGGTCACTCCGCCGGCGAAGACGCCGGCCAGCAGCAGCACCACGGTGATCAGGGCGATCGCGATGTTCTGCCGCATGACGGACACGGTCCGCTTGGCCAATCCGATAGCTTCCGGCAGCTTGAGCAGGTTGTCGCCCATCAGGGCGATGTCCGCGGTCTCCACGGCTACGGCCGAGCCGGCCGCCCCCATCGCCACGCCGATGTTCGCGGTGGCCAGGGCCGGGGCGTCGTTGACGCCGTCGCCGACCATGGCGATCGTGTGGCCCTCTTGCTGCAGCTGCGCGACCACGTCCAGCTTGTCCTCGGGAAGCAGGGAGGCGTGGATCTCGTCGATCCCGGTCGCCTTCCCGACGGCCTCGGCCACCAGCCGGGTGTCACCGGTGAGCATGACCACCTTCTCCACGCCGGCCCGGTGCAGGCGGGCGACCATCTCGGGTGCATCCTGTCGGACCTGATCGGCGACGGCGACGACGCCGATCACTTTGTCATCGACCGCCACGATCATCGGCGTCTTGCCCTCGGCGGCCAGCGATTCCGCCGCCTGGGCGGCGCTGCCGTCATCGACAACGCCGTACTGGAGTAGTAGCGGCGGGTTACCGATCAGCACCCGCCAACCGTCGACATCGGACACGATGCCCTTGCCGGGGACCGGGGTGACCGTGCCGGGGATGCCGTGCGGGCCTACTCCCTCGGCCTGGGCGGTGTCCAGGATGGGACGGGCCAGCGGGTGTTCGGAGCCGGCCTCAGCGGCGGCAGCCCAGCGCAGCACCTCGCTGCGCTCCAACGCCGAGTCCAGGACGACGACGTCGGTCAGCTGCGGGCGTCCCTCGGTCAGGGTGCCGGTCTTGTCCACGGCGACCGCGGAGATCTTCGCCGAGGTCTCCAGGAATTCGCCGCCTTTGATCAGGATGCCGTTGCGGGCGGCGCGGCCGATGCCGGCCACGATCGCGACCGGGATGGAGATCACCAGGGCGCCGGGACAGCCGATGACCAGCAGAGTCAGGGCCAGCACCACGTCGCCGGAGATCAGTCCGGCCGCCAGGGCCAGCACCATCACCGCGGGGGTGTACCAGCCGGAGAAGCGGTCGATGAACGCCTGGGTGCGGGCCTTGGCGTCCTGGGCCTCCTCGACCCGGTGAATGATCCGGGCTAGGGTGGTATCGGCACCGATGCCGGTGGCCAGCACCTGCAGGAAACCGCCGCGGGAGACGGTGCCGGCGAAGACCTGTCCGCCCTTGGATTTTTCCACCGGGATCGATTCGCCGGTGATCGAGGCCTCATCGATGGCGCCGGTGCCCGAGACGACTCGACCGTCGACGGGGACCTTCGCGCCGTTCTTGACCAGCACGATCTCGCCCATTCTCACCTGCGCGGCAGGGACCTCCTGTTGCTGACCGTCGCGCACGACGGTCGCGGAATCCGGGGCGACAGCGACCAGTTCGGCCAGTGCCGAGCGCGTCTTGTTCAAGGTGGCAGCTTCCAGGGCGTGGCCGATGGCGAACAGGAACGTCACCGCCGCGGCCTCCCAGAAGTTGCCGATGATGACAGCGCCGATGGCCGCGACCGACACCAGCAGGTCGATGCCGATGACCTTGGCGATCAGCGCGCGAACCGCCTTGAGTACGATCCCGTAGCCGGCGACGGCGGCCGCGGCGATCATGAAGACATCCCCGAGGGTGAAGGCCGCGCTGGCATGCGCGGCGTGGGTGCCGGCGTCCAGCCACCACTGCGGGCTGACGGCGGGGTTGGCGACACCTCCGCCCAGCCACTGGAGGGCGAACGAGATGATGATGATCACGCCGGACACGACGGGAACGGACCAGTTTCCATAGACCCATTTCTGGAGCCTGTTCACTTTCGGGTACGACCTTTCTGCGTCTTGAGCCGGCGTACCGGCAGGATGAAGGGGGAAATGTGAGCGGGCCCTGTGGGGCCCGCTGGCGTTAGAAGGCCGCGGGCGTGGCCTTGTAGCCGGCCTTCACGACGGCGGCAACAAGGTCATCCACCGAAACGCGCTCGGCGTCGTGGTCGATCTCGATGCGGGCGGAGGCGAAGTGGACCTTCACGTTCTGGACACCCTTGAGGCGGCCGACCTGCTTCTCGATCTTGGCCACGCAGGAAGGGCAGGAAAAACCTTCCGCGCGGAGGATGGTGTGGGTTGTGGTCGCGGTGGTCATTGTGGAATCCTTCCGTCTTGGTGTTTCTTACTGACACCTTCACCGTAGGTTCGCCGTGCCGCGAACTCCTTGACATAGATCAAGTTCGCGGGGCTCCTCCCCGAGCGCCGCTGGCCCGTCCGTTACGGTCGCGTCGGGTCGGCGTGGGATAAAGTGGTGTCATGCCCGAGGATGACTTGTGCGTCACCCGCGTCCCGATCTTCCAAGGCCTCACCCGTCAGGAACAGTTGCGTGTTGCGGACTTCGCCCGCCCGGTACTCGCCGAAAAGGGGGAGATCGTCTATGCGCCCGGACAGCCGGTCTCGCGCCTGCTGGTGATGCACAGTGGACAGCTCAAGGTCAGCCACGCGGCCGCCAATGGTCAGGAGCAGATCCTGCGAACGGTGACCGACGGTGACGTCGTGGGTGAACGTGCCTTCCTGACGGGCCACCGTCCGAACGATCTCGCCGTCGCGCTGGAAGAGAGCAGGATGTGCGTGTTCGACCATGCCGACCTTGCAGTCCTACTTCGTGACTACCCCGACATCAGTCAGCGGATGCTGCGGACGCTCTCCGACCGCCTCTCTTCCGTCGAGCGACTGCTGGCCGCCATCACCTCCAGCGATGTCAATGCCCGTGTCGCGGCCTACCTCCTGGACCTACCTGGCACCACGCGGGACGGAGCGGCCACGGTGAGACTTCCGATGGCGAAACAGGAAATCGCGGCGTACCTCGGCACGACACCGGAGACCCTGAGTCGACGCCTTGCCGCGCTCTCTGCCTCCGGCCTTATCGAATTGCACGGGCGCCGGGAGGTCACGATTCTCGATATCGATGCGCTTGAACACGTAGCCACACCTCGATAGTCGGGTGCCGCTGCGGCGTGGCGGCCTCCTGGGCAGTATCCGGTGCAACTCGAACCCGCCCTTGACCTTCTTGCAGTGGCGTCACCTGTGTGGGCTGCTCCCTACGAGCTTCCCCCGGCACGGACGCAAAGCGGGCGAAGGGGCCGACCTAAAGGCCGACATCTTGGTTTTGCGGTGGCAATGCCGCAACCAGGGGGTGGTCCCGGCCGGTGTTGCCGAGCTTGACGGCACCACCCGGTGAACCGAGTTCGTCGAAGAATTCGACATAGGCCTTGTAATACTCTGCCCATTGGTGCGGGACGTCGTCCTCGTAATAGATGGCCTCAACCGGGCAGACCGGCTCGCAGGCGCCACAGTCGACACACTCGTCTGGATGAATGTACAGCGACCGCTCTCCTTCATAGATGCAGTCGACCGGGCATTCTTCGACGCAGGCCTTGTCCTTGACGTCCACACAGGGTTGGGCGATTACGTAGGTCATGGGTCACTCTCCATGGGGTTTGCTGGAAGGACGTCCTATTCCGGCGATGCACATCTGCCGTCCGATAGCGGCGTTCGCCATATGTCAGGGTCGGCCACGGCGAAACGGCGGCCGGTGATCAGGTCGGGGTGGATGCGAATGAACCGCTTCTTCTCACCGGCCTGCCACGGAAAGGGCGGAAGGTCCACGGTGTCCATCAGGTCGTGAACCTGGCTGATTGCGCCGGCGCGGCCCTTCGCCACGACACTCCATGCTTTGGAGGTGGGTGGGTCGTATCCGTCGACGGGTCTGCTGAAGGTTTGGTTGAGTCTTTGACCGCGTAATCCTGAGAGGGTTGCGCTGGAAGGATGGCAGTCATGCCGATCAAGTACACGGACGAGTTCAAGCGGGATGCTGTCGCGCTTGTGGAGTCCGGCATCGCGCAGAAGGTGGTGTGCAAGGATCTCGGGATCTCGAAGACCGCGCTGCAGACCTGGGTGCGTGATGC
>NZ_JASCYH010000025.1:0-36289 GCF_030011715.1 Gulosibacter sediminis
AGCAGCAGCACGGCCCGCTGCTGCTCCTGCGCGCGACGACCTCGCGGAACGTCGAGCTTGCTGTTGAGACCCTGCTGCGCGCGCTGCGCGCCGAACACGCGATCGGGGCGCGCGCCGGCATCGCACTGCCGGTCGACCTGCCCGACTCGGCCACGTTGCTGCGGCGGCTGGCTGGCTCGGCCCACCTGCTGCGCGAGGAGGGCGGTGCCCCGATTCGAGTGTCGCTGCACCGCATGCCCGATCGCCTGCGCGAGCGCGCCGATGCCCTGAGCAACGGCTGGCGCGTCGCGACCTACCTCACCGACGAAGACGTCGACGCGAACATGGCGCGCCTCATCGATGGCGTGCTCACGGCCGAGCATCGCGGCGTGCTCGAGCTTGAGGTCGACAGCACGGTGGCGATGGATGCGACGCTCGCGGCCTCGATAGCCCGCGCGCGCGAGAGCTTCACTCGCGTCGGGGTGGTGGTACGTCCCGACACCGATGAGACCGAGCTGGCGAGACTGCGCGAACTCGGCGCCGACCTGACGATGCGCGTCGCCCAGTTGCCCGCGAACGCCGGCTGGCGCCCCGCCGCCGCGTACCTGCGCGCCATCGTGACCGACCGCGCCCGGCAGCACGTCGAGGCGCACGAAGCGACGAGCGTCGACGGACTTGGGCCGCAGCAGGAGCGGCTGCTCTCGGCGGTCGCGCGCATGCACCAGATTCCCGCGGGGCAGCTGCGGCACCAGGAGCGCGTCGCGCCCGAGGACGCCCCGGGCGTCACGGCGGCGATCAAGCTCGAGTTGTTCCCCGAGGGCATGTTCGAAGACGAGCCCGAGCCCGCCACGAGCGACACCCTGCTCACCGACTCGGTCGACCTCAGCAATTTGGCGCAGGCGGCGCAAGCGACCACGGTGCTTGGCGACCGCGAGCGCGGTGAGAGCCTGCCGATCGACCGGCCCGAACCGCACGAGACCGGCGTCGCGCCGGCGGCCGACGCCTCGGGCACGATCAACCCCGCCGAGACCGGAGCAACCCCGAACCTCACCGAGGTCGTGCTCGGCCTGCGCCGCGGCCGCATATTGCGCAACACCTTCCGCAACGACCCGCTCAGCGACCCGACACTCGAGAACGTGCGCGACTGGGCCAGCCACATCCAGCGCCGCGCGGCGCGGAGCGAGCTCGGCATCGACGAGGCCGCCGAACACCAGCTTGGCTCGGTCGAGCAGGTGCAGGAGATCATCGATCGCGCGCACGTCGCCGGCGACTCGTGGCGGCAGACGAGTGGCTGGGAGCGGGCGGCGACGCTCGAGCAGATCGCGAAGGCCCTCGACGCGAACCGCGCCCGCCTCATCGAGGTCGCGATGGCCGAGACCGGCCTCGCTTTCGCCGAGATCGACCACGACGTGAGCCACGCGATCGACCTCGCGAACTACGACGCCCACCTGGCTCGTCAGCTCGACCGGGTGCAGGGGGCCGAGTTTGAGCCCGTGGCCGTCAGCGTCGCGGTGCCCGGCTGGATCTTCCCGGTGTCGTCGGTCGTATCGATTCTCGTCGCGGCCCTCGGCGCGGGCTCGGCCGTGATCCTCAAGCCCTCGCCGCGTAGCGAGCGCACGGCGGCGATTGTCGCCCGCGTGTTCTGGTCCACCGAGCTCGCCGACGGCCTGCTGCAGGTCGCGGGCAATGACTATTCGCGCATCACCGACGACCAGCTCGGGCGTGAACTCATCGTTGACGAACGCGTCGAGCGTGTGCTCATGCAGGGCGCGTACACCACCGCCTCGCACTTTTTAGAGTGGCGCCCCGACCTGCCGCTCATCGGCGCCTCGGGCGGCAAGAGCTCAGTCATCGTCACGCCGGCCGCCGACTACGACCAGGCTGCGCGCGACATCGCCCACAGCGTCGTCAGCGCGGCGGGGCAAGACCCCCTGCGCCCATCGACCGCGATTCTCGTCGGCTCGGCTGCCTTCAAGAGCCGCTTCGCCGAGCAGCTGGCCGACGCCGTCGCCTCGACGCGCATCGGCTACCCGGCTGACCCCTCGGTGCACGCGGGCCCACTCGTCGCGAAGGCTGCGGGCAAGGGCTATGAGATGCTCACCGAGCTTGCCGAGGGTGAGCGGTGGCTTGTCGAGCCGCGCAGCCTCGACGACACCGGCCGGCTGTGGACCCCCGGCGTGCGCGTGGGCGTCAAGCCGACGTCGCCGCTGCTGCACAACGACGCCGCGGTGCCCGTCATCAACATCGTGCACGCCGACCACCTCAACGCCGCAATCAAGCTGCAGAATCACCTCGACTACGGCCTCGGAGCGGGCCTGTTCTCGCTCGACCGCTCTGAGATCGCCCACTGGGTGCAGGGCGTCGAGGCGGGCAACCTCTTCGTAAACCGCGACGTCGTCGGGCACCGCGTGCAGCGGCAACCGTACGGCGGGTGGAAGCGGTCGATGATCGGCACGAAGCTAAAGTCGGGCGGGCCAAACACGCTGCTCCACCTTGGCGCCTGGCGCCCGGCCGAGCACTCGCAGTCGCACACGCTGCACCTGCGCGGCCTCGAGGAGTCGACCGCGCGGCTCATTGAGGCCCTCCAGCCCGGGCTCGCGTTTGATGACTTCGAGCGCGTGCGCCGCACCGCCTTGAGCTGCCAGATCGCCTGGAACGAGGAGTACGGCGAGGTCGTCGACGTCACAAACCTCCCGGTCGAGCGCAACCTGCTGCGCTACCGGCCAGCCCTCTGCCTCATCCGCGTTTCGTCCGACGCGACCGCGGCCGAACTCGGGCAGGTGCTCGTGGCCGCCTCTACCGCCCGCGCGAAGCTGCTCATCTCGACCGCCACCGAGCTGCCGCCGACGCTGCTGCGCGAGCTCGCGCAGCGAGAGGCGCAGGTGCGCATCGAGAGCGACGAGGAGTTCCTCGAGCGCATGCGCGACGAGGGGCTGGTCGAGGCCCCGCGCATCCGGCTGCTCGGCGGCTCGCGCAGCCAGCTCTGCGCGCACTTGAAGAACTCGGTCGACATCGCCCTGTTCTCTGACGACGTGACGCTCGCGGGTCGACTCGAGATGCTGCCGTTCCTGCGCGAGCAGTCGATCTCGATCACGGCGCACCGCTTCGGCTATCGCGACGAGCGGGTGCAGCAGCTGTTCCCGCACGAACTCGTCATCGACCACAACGTCAGCGTGCTCTCCGACGGCGGGCAGCTGCGCCGACCCGAAGGGGCGTAATGCCAGCAGTCCTCGAGCTCCTGCGGGAGCAGCTCGGCGAGCGCGTCGTCACCGACCCCGCGGTGCTCGCGACGCTGCGCACCGACCGCTCCGGGGCGCTCGCGGCGGGTACGCCGCTCGTGCTCGTCGAGGCGGCGACGATTGAGGACGTGCAGGCGACCTGCCGCATCGCGAGCGAGACCGGCACGCCGATCGTGCCCCGCGGTGCCGGCTCGGGCCTCGCGGGCGCTGCCTCGGCGGGTGAGGGCGAGATCGTGCTCTCGACCGCGGGCATGCGGCGCATTCTCGAGGTGCAGCCCGACGACCAGCTCTGCGTCGTCGAACCCGGCATCCTCAACGGCGAACTCAACGCCGAGCTGGCGAAGCAGGGCCTGTGGTGGCCGCCCGACCCGGCGTCGAAGGACTTCTCGAGCGTCGGCGGCAACATCGCGATGAACGCGGGTGGCCTGCTCTGCGCGAAGTACGGTGTCACCCGTGAGTCGGTGCTCGCGCTCAAGGTTGTGCTCGCGTCGGGTGACCTCATGGAGGTCGGCCACCGCACGGTCAAGGGCGTCACCGGCTACGACCTCTGCGCGCTGATGATCGGCAGCGAGGGCACACTCGGCATCATCGTCGAGGCGACGCTGAAGCTCCGGCCTGCGATCACCGGCGAGGTACCGACCATCGGCGCGTACTTCGCGGGCGTGCGCGACGCGGCCGACGCATCCGCCGCCGTCACCGCCGCGGGCATCCGCCCCGCGATCATGGAGCTGCTCGACCGCAACATGCTCGTTGCCGCCTCGAACGCGACGGGCGTCGACCTCGCCTCGCAGGGCAACACCTACCTCCTCATCCAGACCGACGGGGCGGATGCGCGGGGCGAGGCCGAGCGCATCCTCGAGCTCGTCGCGCCGCTCGCCACCTCGGCCGAGCTCACGCTCGACCCCGAGTCGGCCGCGACGCTCGTCGACGTGCGCCGCCGCGGCTTCCCCGCCCTCGAGGCGATGGGCGCCATGCTCGTTGAAGACTGCGCCGTGCCGCGCTCGCGGATGGCCGACATGTTCGAGCGCGTCGAGGCGATCGCCGCGAAGTACGACGTCTTCATCGCCTGCCCGGCCCACGCCGGCGACGGTAACCTGCACCCCACGTTCGTGTTCGAGGGCTCGGCGGCTGCGGTGCCCGACGAGATCTGGCAGGCGGCGGGCGAGCTGTTCGAAGCCGCGCTCGAGCTCGGCGGCACACTCTCGGGCGAGCACGGCATCGGCCTGCTCAAGCGCCGCTGGCTCGGCGCCGAACTCGGCGACACGCAGCTTTCGCTGCAGCGGCAAATCAAGGCCGTGTTCGACCCGAAGGGCATCCTCAACCCGGGCAAAATGTTCCCGCAGGAGCACCCGGTTTCGCCCTCCGGTTTCAGGGAAGTTTACGGTTCGCGGGCGCATAATTGAGGTGTCCCAGAAGGACCTACTTGGAGGGTGAAATGAAGGCAGCTCGTTACTACGGTAACCACGACATTCGCATCGAAGACATTGAGGCACCTACGGTTGAACCGGGCACGGTCGGCATCGACGTCGCCTACTGCGGCATCTGCGGCACCGACCTGCACGAGTACCTCGACGGCCCCATTTTCTGCCCGCCGCAGGGTCACCCGCACCCTATTTCTGGTGAGGCATCACCCATCACGCTCGGTCACGAAATGTCGGGCGTCGTCTACGAGGTTGGCGAGGGCGTCACGGGCGTCGAGGTCGGCGACCACGTGGTGGTCGAGCCGTACATCATCGCCGACGACGTCGACACCGGCCCGAGCAGCCGCGACTACCACCTCTCGCCGAACATGAACTTCATCGGACTCGCCGGCCGCGGCGGAGGACTCGCCGAGAAGATCGTGGTGCGCGAGCGCTGGGTGCACAAGATCTCGAAGGACATCCCCCTCGACGAGGCCGCGCTCATCGAGCCGCTTTCGGTCGCGAAGCACGCGGTCGACCGCTCGGGTGCCGTCGCCGGCCAGACCGCCCTCGTCGGCGGCGCGGGCCCCATCGGCCTGCTCACCGCGACCGTGCTCAAGGCGATCGGCGTCACCGTCTATGTCTCAGAGCTCAGCGAACTGCGCCGCCAGAAGGCGCTCGAAGCGGGCGTTGTCGACGAGGCGTTCGACCCGCGCGAGGTCGACGTGCCCGAGGAGATTCGCAAGCGCACCGGTGGCAAGGGTGCGGATGTCGCGTTCGAGGCCACGAGCGTGCAGGTCGTGCTCGACACCCTGATGGACGCGCTGCGCCCGACCGGAGTGCTGCTCATCGTCTCGATCTGGGGCCACAAGGCCGACTTCGACATGCACAAGCTCGTCATGAAGGAGATCGACATGCGCGGCTCGATCGCCTACGTAAACAACCACCCCGACACGATCAAGCTCGTCGAGGAGGGCAAGGTCAACCTCAAGCCCTTCATCACCGGCAAGATCGCGCTCGACGACCTGGTTGAGAAGGGCTTCGACACCCTCATCAACCACAACGAAACGGCCGTGAAGATCCTCGTTTCGAAGGACGGCAACTAGCCAGGTCCTGCCTCGCGCCGGGTGCCCCGAGTTCATGGGGCGCCCGGCGCGAGCGCGCTAGGCTTACACGCATGACAGATGAGCGGGCCAGACTCAGCGAACGCGAGCTGCAGGAAGTAAGCAAGGTCGAGAACTTCACGGCGAACAACTACGCGCCGCTGCCGATTGTGCTCGCCTCGGGCGAGGGTTCCTGGGTCACCGACGTCGATGGCAAGCGCTACCTCGACTGCCTCTCGGCGTTCTCGGCGACGACGTTCGGCCACGCCTACCCGAAGTTCATTGCGGCGGCCCGCGACCAGATGGCCACGATCTCGCTCGCATCGCGCGCGGTATTCGTTGAGGGCCTCGGCGACTTCGCCGAAGGGCTCGCGAAGCTCGCGGGCAAAGACCAGGTGCTCATCATGAACACCGGCGCCGAGGCGAACGAGACCGCGATCAAGGTCGCCCGCAAGTGGGGCGTCAAGGTCAAGGGCATCGAGAACGGTCGCCAAAAGGTGATCGGCATGCAGAACAACTTCCACGGCCGCACCATGGCGATGGTTTCACTCAGCGACGACCCGGTGGCCCGCGCCGACTACGGCCCCTACACGCCCGGCTTCGAGCTCGTGCCGTTCAACGACGCGGCCGCGATCGAGCGGGCGATCGATGACGACACCGTCGCGGTCATCCTCGAGCCCATCCTGGGCGAGGCCGGCATCCTGCTGCCCGACGAGGGGTACCTCGCCGAGGTGCGCCGCATCACGAGCGAACGGGGCGTGCTGCTCATCTTCGACGAGGTGCAGACGGGCCTCGGCCGCACCGGCACCACCTTCCGCTTCCAGGCCGAGGGTGTCGAGCCCGACCTCATCACTGTCGCGAAGGCGCTCGGCGGCGGCATCCTGCCGGTGTCGGCCGTCATCGGCAACGAAGACGTGCTCGGCGTGCTCACGCCCGGCGCGCACGGCTCGACCTTTGGTGGCAATCCGATGGCAGCTGCCGTCGGTCAGGCCGTCGTCGACGAACTCGCGAGCGGCACCTGGCAGCGCAGCAACCAGGAGCTTCACCCGGTGCTCTTCGACGCGCTTGAGTCGCTCATCGGCCGCGGCGTCACCGCGGTGCGCGGCGCGGGCCTCTGGGCCGGTGTCGACATCGACCCGGCCATCGGCAGCGCGCACGACGTCTGCCTCGACCTGCTCGACCACGGCATCCTCGCGAAAGACACGCACGGCATCACGGTGCGCCTCGCGCCGCCGATTATCGCGAACCACGACGAGATCGCGCTGCTCGTGCGCGAGTTCACCGCCGTGATCAACGCGCGCTGGGAGGCAGCGCAGGCAGGGGTCGAGGGCTGATGGGCGTCGCCGACCGCTTCTACACACCCGGCATCGACACGACGAACGACGGGTTCGAGGTCGATTACCGCGAGCACCTGCTCGACGTGAACGGCGTCTCGGTGCACATCTACGAGTGGCGCCCCGAGGGAGAACCGGTCGCGCTCATCCACATCTCGCACGGCGCGGGCGAGCACGCGCGCCGCTACCAGCGCCTCGCGAACGACCTCACCGCTGCGGGCTACGCCGTCATCGCGAACGACCACATCGGCCACGGCCGCACGGGCGTGAACAACAAGGGCATCGGTGTCATGGGCGTGCACGGGATGCGCGACTCGATTCGCGTCGTGCGTCGCGTCATCGAGTGGGGCAAGGAGCTCTACCCGGGCATCCCGTTCGTCGAGTTCGGGCACTCGTGGGGTTCGCTCATGGGGCAGCAGATACTCGCCACCAACCCGACCATCTTCGATGCCGTCGTCTGGTCCGGCACGACCCTGCTCATCCCGGGCATCGCGAACACCGGCAACTTCAACGAGCCGTGGGACGGCGACGGGCACGGCATGAGCTGGCTCACGCGCGACAAGGCCGAGATCAAGTGGATGATCGACGACCGCTACGGCTTCGACATCGGCCAGTCCGACATGCTCGACATGCCGGCCGTGCTCGGCGCCTTCTCGGTGCCGCGGCCGCTGCTCATGGGCCGGGCCGCGCGCGTGCCGATGCACATCCTCGGCGGCAGCGAAGACGAGGTCTCGAACCGCGGGCGCGGTGCCCGGGCACTCGCCTGGTGCTACCGCCACCTGTCGCGCATGCACGACGTCACGCTGCGCATCTACGACGGCGCCCGCCACGAAGTCTTCAACGAACTCAACCGAGCCGACGCCACGACCGACCTGATCGAGTGGCTCGACTGGCACCTTCGCGCGCCGAGCGAACTCGGGCGCTAACGCACACGACCGAAGATCGGAGGCCGGCACTCGTGCACGGCGAATACAAGGTTCCCGGCGGCAAGCTTGTCGTCATCGACTTCGACGCCGAGGGCGGCGCACTCGCGAACGTGCGCCTCGCCGGCGACTTCTTCCTCGAGCCCGACGAGGCGCTCGAACTGGTGAACGCGGCGCTCAACGGGCTGTCACTCGAAAGCACGAGTGAGGACTTCGCGCGCGCGGTGCGCGACGCACTGCCCGCGGATGCGGTGCTGCTCGGCTTCTCGCCCGAAGCCGTGGCCGTGGCCGTGCGCCGCGCGATTCTCGGTGCGCGCGACTGGCGCGAGTATGACTGGCAGGTCATTCAGCACGGCCCGCTCTCGCCGATGACGCAGGTCGCGCTTGATCAGGTGCTCACCGAGGAGGTCGGCGCTGGCCACCGCCCGCCGACGCTGCGGTTCTGGGAGTGGGACGAGTCGGCCGTCGTACTTGGTTCGTTCCAGTCGGTGAAGAACGAGGTCGACCTTGAGAACGCGGAGAAGTACGGCGTGCAGGTCGTGCGCCGCATCTCGGGCGGCGGGGCGATGTTCATGGAGGCCGGGTCGATCGTGACGTACTCGCTCTACGTTCCAGCCGAGCTGGTTGCGGGCATGAGCTTTGCCGAGTCCTACAGCTTCCTCGATGAGTGGGTGCTCGAGGCGCTCACGAGCATCGGCATCGAGGCGAGCTACGAGCCGCTCAACGACATCGCGTCGCCGCAGGGCAAGATCGGCGGCGCCGCGCAGAAGCGACTCAGCTCGGGTGCCGTGCTGCACCACGCGACGCTGTCGTATGACATCGACGCCGAGAAGATGGTGCAGGTGCTGCGCATCGGTCGCGAGAAGATGAGCGACAAGGGCACGAAGTCGGCGAAGAAGCGCGTCTCGCCGCTGAAGTCACAGACAGGGATGCCCCGGGCCGAGATCATCGAGCACCTGCGCGACACCTTCGTGGCCCGGCACGGCGGCACCCCCGGAGAGATCACGCCGGAGGAACTCGCCCGCGCCGAGGAGCTCGTGGCGTCGAAGTTCTCGACGCCCGAGTGGCTCAACCGCGTGCCGTAGCGGCCCGCCACACCTCCCCGAGCAGTGGGCCGCCGGGGCCCGGACCAGTTGCCTCGAAGGCATCAAGCACGTGCTTCCTCTGTGCCTCGGTCGCCCCGCGCTCCTCGAGATACAGGTGCAGTGAGCGATAGCTGAGTTCGCCTATTGACGCAGTGTCCTTGGTCTCGGGGCTCGCATTGTCGTTGACCCGGGCGAGCTCGCCCGCTGCTCCTCCGCGTGCAACGATGCCCTCGATCACCGACCTCGGCACGTCGGCGCCGGTTGCGAGGTTGCCGAGCACTCCCGCATTGCCCGTATCGAACAATGCGACGTAGATCGAGGGTGGAAGCCGCTCTTCACCCGCCAGGTGAAAGAGCGTCGATTCGTCGCCGGTGGCCACGAGGTCGACGAGTTCCTGTTCAGTGCTGCCCTCGTGGTCGGGAATGCCCCATTCGATATGACCGCTCATGTTGATCAGGCAGGGAACAAGCATCGGAATGCGGCAGTTGAAGTGGGAGCCTTGCAAGAAGCAGACTTTCCCGTCTTCCACTCTGTTGTACCGGTGCTGCCATTCGGTGTCCGCCACTTAATCAGGTAGTACGCTTGATACGTTTTTCCAGTGGTGGATGAGTGAGGTGTGTTCCATTGCTTTCCGCTCGTGCTAAACGTCCAGGAGTTTGTGTTTGTGTTTGTGTCAATCTTTGAACCTGACGCATAAATGGTACTCGTCATTGATCCACTCTGCACTTCCCCTTTGCCTCCACGAGTGAAGTTTACTGCAGTGTAGCTGCCAGTTCGGCCGGGATTCGTCGTTATTCTGAAATCGACCCAGGATGAGGTTGTGCAAATAACCAGCGTGCATGTGGTCCAGTTATAGCGGGCCGACAGTGTCCATGTGAAGCGGTTGTTTGTCGCTGTTCCACGAACAGGCGCGGATGTGAAACTCATCGGCTGTGTTGACGGCTCTTCGGCTGATTCAACTAGGTTCTGAGCGTCAAGAGTCAGTGGGGAGTCGGACGAGGCGCTAGATTCTGCACTTTCAAGAACTTCAACACGTTCTGAATCCGTAAGATGGTCGAGTCCTAGAATTTCTGGAATTGACTCCGACTCGGAAAGTTCACTAAAATATTCGGCGACGATTTCAGGCTCGTTGCCGGACATTATTGAATCATATATTTCAATGAAGGATGCACCTTCAATAGCGCCAAATGTGACTGAAATATCCTCAGAGGGCTCAGTATTGGACATGGTTGGGGTTAGATAAAATGTGCCAGTCAACGTTAGTACGGAAACGGCCCCGACGATGTAACGTGCAACCAATGTTGCCTCCTAAGATTTGACGAAAGGGATGAGTGCGTTTCTCCTTTTCTCTTGAGAGTTTCTGATGACTCCGATGATTGCGCAAGTGAATAATTGGTAAAGGCGCTGACGGTCGATCGTCCTACAGGCTGCGGATCGGCCGCGAGAAGATGAGCGACAAGGGCACGAAGTCGGCGAAGAAGCGGGTCTCGCCGCTGAAGTCGCAGACCGGGATGCCCCGGGCCGAGATCATCGGGCACCTGCGCGACACCTTCGTGGCCCTACATGGCGGCACCCCCGCAGACATCACGCCGGAGGAGCTCGGCCGCGCCGAGGAACTCGTGGCGTCGAAGTTCTCGACGCCCGAGTGGCTCAACCGCGTGCCGTAGCGGCCCGCCACACCTCCCCGATGCGCTAGTCCTCGCGGATGTCGCCGGTCGCGGCGTCGATCTCGAGGTCAGGCTGCTCGTTGCCGTCGTCGTCATCGAAGTCGACATCCCAGTGCAGGCTGCCGTCGTCGCTGTCGAGGTCGATGCTGTCAACGACACCCGACTGGTGCTCCTGCGCGAGGGCGATCGCCTGCTCCATCGACACGTTCACCTCATCGAGACGGCTGAGCTCGTCGTCATCCTGCTCTTCGATCCGCGCGGTGCCGTCGGCCGACACCTCGACCTCGTAGACCACGCCGTCGAGTGCGACCTCGATGTCGAAGCGGTCGTCGCCGTCATCGTCGAGATCAAGTGAAACCGCGAAGCTGCCGGAACCCACTTCATCCTGGGCCGCCGTGATCGCGGCCGTGTAGTCGACGCCCGACGCGGCCTGGCCCTGCGAGCTGTCGTCGCTCGGCGCGGCGCTCGACTCGGGCGCCGCGGTCTCGGCGGGCGCCTGCGTCTCGTCCGGAGCCTGCGAGTCCGCCACCTCGGGCGCATCCGCGCTCGTTGCGTCGCCGCCGCTCGAGCACGCGGCCAGGGTGCCGAGCAGCACCGGGGTGGCGATGAGGGACAGGGCGATGCGGGTGGTGTTCTTGTTCATGCCCCCCACGCTATGCACGGGGCATTGGCCGAAGGTTAGCGCTGTGTGAGAGCGCTGTAATCTTCGTGCCGCGCGATCCATGCCTGCACGTAGCTGCACGCGGGCACGACGCGCTTCGTGCTGTTGTCGCGCACGTCGTCGAGCGCCGACTTCACGAGCTTCGACGCGACACCCGCGCCGCGATGGTCGGGGTCGACCACGGTGTGGTCGAAGACGAGCTCGTGTTCGGTCTCGGTGTAGTGCGCGAAACCGGCGACCTCATCATCGAGGTAGAGGGCGTAGCGCTCGTTGTCGGGCTCGTGCGTCACGGTGTAAGCATCAGACATGGCCTCACGCTAGCGAGCGAAGCCGAGGGCGCGCTGTGCCGCTGACTAGGTCGTCGCGTTGCTGCGCAGGTCGCCGCGCTGCTGCATCTCTTGCAGTGCCGACGCCGTGCGGAACGGCTGGTTTGGCAGCACGAACGAGAGCAGCAATGCGATGACGAGCATGCCAAGCCCGAGCCAGTAGCCGTAGACGAGTGAGTTGTTGAACGCGTCCATGAACGGCGCGGCGAGGCGCTCATCGGCGCCGGTGAGGAAGCTCGTGTCGCCGTTCATCGCGGCGGCCGCCTGATTGCTCGGGCCGTTGAGTAGCTCGACGATGCGCTCGTTCGCGGCGTCGGGCGACTTCGCCTGTTCGGCGAGCGCGTCGGCGACCGGGCCCGAGTGGGCGGGTGCGTCGAGCGCCGCCGGAATTGTCTGCGTCAGCGTACCGAACAGCAGCGAGAAGGTGATGCCGGTGCCGAGCGTGCCGCCAATCGAGCGGAAGAACGAGGATGCGCTGGTCGCGACACCCATCTCGGTCGCGTCGACCGAGTTCTGCAGCACGAGGGTGAGGCCCTGCAGCAGCCCGCCGAGCGCGGCGCCGAAGAGCACCATCGGCAGGTAGAGCTTCCAGAGTGGGTCGTCGTAGCGCAGCGTGACGAGAATCGCGAAGGCGACGGTGAGCAGCGTGAGGCAGAGCACGACGATCCACTTCGCGCGCCCGAGTCTCGCATAGACGAAGCCGATGACCGAGGACGTGATGAGCTGCGCGCCGATGAGCGGCAGCTGCGCGAGGCCCGCGGCGGTCGGCTCGAGCTCCATGACGACCTGAATGTAGAGCGGCAGCGTTGTCATGACGCTGAACATCGCGAAGCCGACGAGCACGCTGAGCAGCACCGCGATCGTGAAGGCGCGCGACGAGAACAGTCGCAGCGGAATCAGCGCGTCGCGGCCCATGTAGCGCTCGGTGAAGATGAAGCCGACGAACGCCGCGACGATGACGACATAGCAAACGACCGCCGGCGCCGAGGTCCAGCCCCAGTACGCGCCCTGCTCGGCGACGAGAATGAGCGGCACGACGATGAGCGTGACGAGCGCGGCGCCGCCGAAGTCGATGCGCGGCTGCGCCCGCTTGCGGGGCAGGTGGAGGAACCGCGAGACGAGCACGAACGCGATCGCGATGAGCGGCACGTTGATGAGGAACACCCAGCGCCAGCCCGAGATCCAGAGCAACTCGTCCATGCCCGCGAACAGGCCTCCGATGAGCGGGCCGGCGACCGAGGCGACGCCGAACGCCGCCATGAACAGGCCCTGATAGCGGGCGCGATCCTTCGGCGCGAACATGTCGGCGAGGATCGCGAGCGGCAAGGACATGAGGCCACCGGCGCCGAGCCCCTGCACCGCGCGGAAGGCGGCGAGCTGAATCATGTCTTGCGAGAACGTCGACAGCACTGAGCCGAGCGCAAAGATCACGATGGCCGTGAGCATGAGCGGTCGGCGACCCAGCACATCCGAAAGCTTGCCGTAGATCGGCGTGCTCACCGTCGAAGCGATGAGGAACGCGGTGGTCACCCACGCCTGCAGCGACAGGCCGCCGAGTTCGTCGGCGATCGTGCGCATCGCGGTGCCGACGACGGTCTGGTTCAGCGCCGACAAGAACATCGACACGATGATGCTGAGGAGGACGAGGTGGATGCTGCGCTTGGTGAGGATCTGCGAGGTGACTGGCTGGTGGGCTCGGTTCTTCGCCATGCAGAAATTTCCCCTCGCGCGCCGCACCGTGCACCGTATTGTCGTTAGCTGATGAATTGTACGCCGCCTGTACTACATTGCCGAGGTTCTGCCATCGGTCGCGGTAAATTGGCGGCAGGAGGCATGATGAGCACCAAGACCTGTCCCGTGTGTGGGGCCACCATCGTCGCGGGCCAGCGTTTTTGCGGCGAGTGTGGCAGCCGATTGGCGACCACGCAGGAGTCGGCGCAAGCCGGCGACGCGGCCGAGCGCAATTCAGTGATGCACCGACCGGGCGGCGGATCGCCAGACCCGTTCGCGGTCGGCTCGGCCGACGCAGGGTTCGGCGAAGACGATGACTTCTTTAGCCAGTTCGTGCCGAAGTCGAGCGCGCAGCAATCGCAGGATGCGCCCGCGCAGCCCGCGGCGCCCGAAGAGTTGCGGTCGCGGCGCTCGCGGCGTCGCTTCAACCCGAACGTCTACGAGACCGGGCCGGTCGAGGATGTCGCGGCAGGCGACACCGGGCAGGTGCCGCCGATGTTCCCGCGGCACGTCGCTGAGGAGACCTCGCAGCCATCGGCTCCACCCGAGACCGCCGCACCCCAGCAGTCGGCGCCTGCGGCCTCGCCGTTCGAGGAGTCGGGCGAGCCCATCGAGCCGAAGACGCGTCAGATGTCGCTCGACGACATCCAGCACGCGCTGAGCGCTCATGAGCCGGTCGAGCAGAGCGCCGCCAGCCAGCACGAGGATGCGCGTGAGCAGGAAGAGCGCGCCCGCACCGCCGAGACCTGGCAGGTAGACCCGGACCGCCGGCGCGTCGCCGACGAGGCGACCTTCACGCAGCTCATCGAGGGTCTGCCCGACGACCCCGCCGACCACCCGATCTCCTCGCCGAAGTACGTGCAGGACGATGTGCAGGGCGACGTGCAGCAGGACGCCGGGCAGCAGGAGCTGCCGCAGTTGCAGGCGCCCCAGCAGGCGCAGTCATCGCAGCAGGCCCCAGCGCCGGCCCCGACGCAGGCAGAGAGCCGGGCCGAGTCGGCCTTTGCGCCCCTGCCGCAGGCCGAGGTCGACCCGCAGCAGCGCGAACAGCAGGAGCGCGCGAACGCGTTCTTCACGGATGCGCCCACCGAGCGCGCACAGGCGGAGCAAGCTCAGCAGGCGCAGGCCGAAGCGCAGGCCGCCGCCGAACGTGAGCAGGCAGACCGCGCACGAGCCGAGCAGGCTCAGGCCGAACAAGAACAGGCCGAACAAGAACAGGTCGAACAAGCGGCGCAGCAGCAGGCCGCGCCCGGCTCCTCGATGCCGACGCTGCCGCCACTCGCGCAGCACAACCAGCAGCAGGGCTGGGCCCAGCCACAGCCGCCGCAGCCGTCCCAACAGCAGTCCTCCTCGCAGCCCCAAGACCCGCAGGACCGCGAACTCAACTTCGACAGCCTCATGTCGGAGTTCGACGACTCCGAGCAGCAGTCCGAGCGTAACCAGCAGGCCTCGCCGGCGTCGACACGCGACTGGCGCGCATCCGAACGCCGAGCAGCCGAAAGCGCAACCGCGGTCGGCGCAGGCACGGCCATCAACGTGGGCGGTGGCACTGGTGGCCCAGGCGGCCCGACCGGCCCAGGCGGTTCCGGTCCGCGGGGCCCCGAGAACGGCGACCCGAAGTACACCCCGCAGGAAGTGCAGCGTCGCCGCAAGGGCGTCATGACGATCCTCATCGCTGCGGCTGCGGCCGTTGTGCTCATCATCGGCGCTTTCGGCATTAGCGCACTCTTCGGCAGCGGTCAGAGTGACCCGGCGGCCGAGGGAGAGCAGTCACAGACCTCGGCCGGCACCGAGTCGACCGCGCCGACCGTCGGGGGCAACCTCGGCGACGGCGGACCGACCGAAACCGAAACCCAGACGGCCGAGCCGACGCAGGAGCCGTTCGATCCGGTTACGTTCCAGTCGGGCTCGGGCAACATTCGCTGCCAGATCACGCAGGAGACCGGTGTCGCCTGCCAGCTCACTGCGACGAACTTCGCCGCCCCCGCCGAGATGTGCCAGAACGGCCTCTACGCCGGTGCATCCGTTGGCGTCACGACCGACGGCGCGACCTACCCGTGCCTGACCAGCGGCTTCGGCGGCGGCCAGGCGCTCGGCTACGACACCCCGATCACCGCCGGCCCGTACACCTGCTCGATCAACTACTCGACCGGTGTGAACTGCGACAACGGTGACGGTGACGGCTTCTCGATGGAGTACTCCGCCGGCATCACGATCAACGGCGACATGGCCGCCGAGCCGCAGCCCGAGGTGGCGCCGGTCGGCTAGTTCCGCCCACCGGCGCCCTCGGCGCTACTGCATCGCCGCGTCGACGATCTGCTTCGCCTCGGCCTGCACCTGCGCGAGGTGATCCGGGCCCTTGAACGACTCGGCGTAGATCTTGTAGACGTCCTCGGTGCCGCTCGGGCGAGCCGCGAACCAGGCGTTCTCGGTGACGACCTTGAGGCCGCCGATGGCCGCGCCGTTGCCGGGTGCCTCAGTGAGGCGGGCGACGATCGGCTCGCCCGCGAGCTCGGTGGCGGTTACCGCGTCGCCCGAGAGGGCCTTGAGCTTCGCCTTCTGCGCGGGCGAGGCCGGCGCATCCACTCGCTGGTAGGCAGGGTCGCCGAACTTCGCGACCAGGTCGTGGTAGTAGTGCGAGGGCGAACGGCCCGTCACGGCGATGATCTCGGCCGCGAGCAGGGCGAGCAGGATGCCGTCCTTGTCGGTCGTCCACGTCGTACCTTCGAAGGTAAGGAACGACGCGCCCGCCGACTCCTCGCCGCCAAACACGACGCTGCCGTCGCTCAGGCCGGGCACGAACCACTTGAAGCCCACCGGCACCTCATCGAGCTTGCGGCCGAGGCTCGCAACGACGCGGTCGATCATCGAACTCGACACGAGCGTCTTGCCGATGCCCGCATCCGCCGACCAGCCGGGGCGGTGCGTCGCGAGGTAGTCGATCGCCACTGCGAGGTAGTGGTTCGGGTTCATGAGGCCGTGCGCCGGGGTGACGATGCCGTGACGGTCGGCGTCGGCGTCGTTGCCGGTAAGGATGTCATAGTCCTGGCGGTGCGCGAGCACCGAGGCCATCGCCGAGGGGCTCGAGGGATCCATGCGGATCTTGCCGTCCCAGTCGAGCGTCATGAACGGCCAGCGCGGGTCGACGTTCGGGTTCACGACGGTGAGGTCAATGCCGTAGGTGTCGGCGATCGCCTGCCAGTACTCGACGCTCGAGCCGCCGAGCGGATCGGCGCCGATGCGCACGCCCGCGCGCTGGATCGCCTCGAAGTCGATCACCTTCGCGAGGTCGTTCACGTACTCGGTGCGGAAGTCGTAGCGGCCGATCTTGCCGTCGGAGTTCGTGCGCTCGACGCCCTCGTTGCCGCCCGCGATGAGGTCGTTCGCGCGGTTTTCGATCCACTTTGTCGCGTCGGTGTCGGCGGGGCCGCCGTGGGGCGGGTTGTACTTGAAGCCGCCGTCCTGCGGCGGGTTGTGGCTCGGGGTGATGATGATGCCGTCGGCCTGGGCGGATGCGTGGGCCGGGTCGGCGTTGTACGCCACGATCGCGCGTGAGAGCGACGGGGTCGGCACCCACGAGTTATTCGAGTCGGCGAGCACGTTGACGCCGTGCGCCGCGAGCACGTCGAGTGCCGTCTCTTCGGCTGGCGCGCTCAGCGCGTGTGTGTCGCGGCCGATGAAGAGGGGCCCGGTGACGCCCTGCTCGGTGCGATACTCGACGATCGCCTGCGTGATGGCGAGGATGTGCGTCTCGTTGAACGACGACGTCAGGCTCGAGCCGCGGTGCCCCGAGGTGCCGAAGGCGACGCGCTGCGTCGGTTCGTCGACGTTCGGAACATTGCGGTAGTAGGCGCCGATGAGGTCATCAACGTCGATGAGGTCTTCGGGAAGTGCAACTGTGCCGGCTCGTTCATGCATGGGTTCATCCTGACAGTATTTGGTTGCAATAGGCTCGACATATGAGCGCATCCGACACCATTTCGTACCTGGGGCCGGCGGGCACCTTCACCGAGATGGCGCTCCGCCTCGCCCCCGAGGCCGAAGGCAAGGTGTGGAAGCCCGTGGCCAATGTGCTCGAGGCACTCATGGAGGTGCAGACGGGCACCTCGTTTGCCGCGATGATCGCCATTGAGAACTCGATCGAGGGCGGCGTGACGGCGTCGCAGGATGCCCTCGCGACGATGGAAGGTCTGCGTATTGTGGGCGAGTACGTCGTGCCGGTGCGCTTCTCGCTCGCCGTGCGCTCGGGCGTGACGCTCGACGACGTCCACACCGTCGCCGCGCATCCGGTCGCCTACGGCCAGTGCCGCCGTTGGCTGCACCGCACCCTGCCGGGGCACGGCCATGTCGCCGCCTCGAGCAATGTCGCGAGCGCCGAGGTGCTGCTCGACCGCCCCGACCTCATCGACGCCGCGGTGACGCCGGTGAATATCCGCGAGCGGTTCGATCTCGAGGTGCTCGCCGACGACATCCAAGACAACGCGCAGGCCCGCACCCGGTTCGCGCTCGTGACGACGCGCACGGACGTGCCGGCGCGCACCGGCCACGACAAGACTTCACTCATCGTCGAGTTGCCCGAGGAACGCCCGGGCGGGCTCATGACGATGCTCGAGCAGTTCGCGACCCGCGGTATCAACCTCTCGATGATCACCTCGCGGCCGATTCCCGAGCAGCCGGGCCGCTACCGCTTCGTTGTCGACCTCGACGGGCACCTCCACGACGCGCGGGTGGCGGATGCGCTGCTCGGCCTGCGCCGCTACAGCCCGTCGGTCAAGTTCCTCGGCTCGTACCCGCGCGCGGCCGCGTCGAGGGTCGACGAAGACCCGGCCGCGAGCGACGCGAACTACGCCGAGGCGCAGCGCTGGTTCGACACACTCGACAGCGCCCGCTGACGCGTTCGGGTCGACCCGGTCGCTACCGCGTGACCGGCACGCGGGCGACGAGCGCGCCCTCGAGCGTGTGGGCGCGCAGCGCAACGACCTCACCCTCGGTGTCGCCGTCGAGCTCGAAGTTCTGCGGGCCGCCGTCGAGGCGCAGCAGAATCTCTTCGCCCTGGAAGTAGTTGACCGCGCCATGCGCTGGCAGCTTCACCCTCGGTAGGTTGCGGGCAATCACCCCAGCCGCGACCATCGACCAGCCGAGCGGGCCGCGCGGACGCATGATCACCATGTCGATGAGACCGTCGTCAATGTCGGCGTCGGGTAGCAGGTTAAGGCCGCCGGGCAAGCTGCCCGAGTTGCCGATCATGATGCTCGAGGCGCGCGTGCCCCACGTGTGGCCGCCCGAGATCTTGTAGCGCGCGCTGAACGCGCCCGAACCGATCAGCCAGCGCGCGATGCCGCCGCAGTAGGCGAGCCAGCCGATCTTCGCCTTGAGCTCTTCGTCGGTGTGCTCGATCATGCCCGCGTCGATGCCGACGCCCGCGATGATGCCGAAGCGGAAGCGCTCGTGCTCGCCGTCGGGGCGCTCGACGTCGACCTCACCGAGGTCGATGCGGCGCTCGCAGTTGCCGAACGCGACCTCGAGCGCATCCTCGAGGTCGAAGATGCGGTTGAACCGGTCGACGAGGCCGAGGTTGCGCGCGAGCAGGTTGCCGGTGCCGGCGGGGATGATGCCGATCGGTACATCCGAGTGCGCGAGCGCGTCGGCGACGAGGCGCACGGTGCCGTCGCCGCCCGCGGCGATGACGACGTCGACGCCGGCGTCGATCGCCTCGAGCGTCTGCTCGGTGCCGGGGGAGTCGGCCGTCGTCTCGAGGATGAGCGTGTCGGCATAGCCGTGTGCGCGCTCCATCGCGGGGAGCAGGCGTCGCAACTGCGCCATATCGATCTTCACGGGGTTCGCGACAATCGCGGCACGCTTCGCTGTCATGGCACTCATGCTAGGCGGCAATCGTCGCCGCTCGGCATCCGTTTCCCGAGGTCGATAGCATGGCAGGGTGATCGATGTTCAGCTCCTGAGAGAGTCCCCCGACGTAGTCAAGCGTTCGCAAGCGGCCCGCGGCAACGACCCGGCCACCGTTGACGAGGCGATCGCGGCGGACTCGTCGCGACGCGAGGCCCTCCAGCGCTACGAGTCGCTGCGCGCCGAACAGAACGCGCGCTCGAAGGAAATCGGCAAGGCATCGAAGGAGGAGCGCCCCGCGCTGCTCGCCGCCGTGCAGGAGCTCGCAGCGCAGGTCAAGGACGCGCAGGCGAGCGCCAACGAGGCCGAGACTGCGTTCGCGGATGCGGTGGGCAAGATCGAGAACATCGTGCTCGACGAGGTGCCCGCCGGCGGCGAGGACGACTACATCGTGCTGCGCACCGAGGGCGCGAAGCCCGAGTTCGACTTTGCCCCGCGCGACCACCTCGAGATTGGTGAGCTGCTCGGCGCGATCGACATGCAGCGCGGCGCAAAGGTATCGGGTGCCCGCTTCGACTACCTGCGTGGCATCGGCGCGCGGCTCGAACTCGCCGTAATGCAACTCGGCCTCAACAAGGCGATCGAAAACGGCTTCATCATGCTGACGCCGCCCACCCTTGTGAAGCCCGAAATCATGCGCGGCACCGGCTTCCTCGGCGAGCACGCCGACGAGATCTACTACCTGCCGGCCGACGATCTCTACCTCACCGGCACGAGCGAGGTCGCGCTCGCGGGCTACCACGCCGACGAGATCATCGACGTCGCTGAGCCCCTGCGCTACGTCGGTTGGTCGACTTGCTACCGCCGGGAGGCCGGCTCGGCGGGCAAGGACACCCGCGGCATCATCCGCGTGCACCAGTTCAACAAGGTCGAGATGTTCGTCTACACGACCCCCGAGGATGCGCAGGCCGAACACCTGCGCATGCTCGGCTGGCAGGAAGAGATGATGCAGGCCCTCGGCCTGCACTACCGCGTCATCGACACCGCGGCCGGCGACCTCGGCTCTTCGGCCGCGCGCAAGTACGACGTTGAGGCGTGGGTGCCGACGCAGGACGCGTACCGCGAGCTCACGTCGACGTCGAACTGCACCACGTACCAGACGCGACGCCTCGGCATCCGCACCCGCGGCGACGACGGCAAGACCCAGCCGGTCGCGACGCTGAACGGCACGATCGCCACCACTCGCTGGCTCGTCGCGATTCTCGAGACTCACCAGCGCGCCGACGGTTCGGTGCTCGTACCCGAGGCGCTGCGCCCGTACCTCGGCGGCCTCGAGGTGCTGGAGCCGATCGCATGACCGAGCAGCTGCTGATTGCTCTCGACATCGACGGCACGATCCTCGATGTCGACGGCGAGATTCCCGACGCGACCCGACAGCAGGTCAAGCGGCTGCGCGCCGAGGGCCACGAGGTAATGCTCGCCACGGGGCGGTCAGCGGCCGACATGCTGCCGGTGCGCGAACGCCTTTCGCTCGACTCGCGTTACCTCGTCGCTGCGAACGGGGCAATGGTGCTCGAGCGCGCCGAGGGCGTCTCGGCGCCGGCGAACAGCGACTACTCGGCTACGTGGGTCGAGACGTTCGACCCGACGGATGCGCTCATCCGCCTGCGGCCCGTGCTGCGCAATGCGCGCTTCGCGGTCGAGGGGCCGGATGGCGTCTATCGTTACTCGGGTCAGTTCCCTGATGGCAGCTTCGAGGCGCAGGGCACCGAGGTGAAGTTTGAGGACCTGCTCGGGCAGCCCGTGACGCGGCTCGTCGTGGTCTCGCCGGACCACTCGGTCGAGGAATTCGTTGCCGAGGTCAAGGGTTCGGGCCTGCATCAGGTGACCTACTCGGTGGGCTGGTCGGCGTGGCTCGACATCGCGCCCGAGGGCGTGAACAAGGCGACCGCGCTCGAGAAGGTGCGCACGAACCTCGGCATCTCCGGGCGCAACGTCGTCGTCGCCGGCGACGGCTTCAACGACATCCAGATGCTCGAGTGGGCGAAGGAAATTGGCGGGCGGAGTTTCGCCATGGGGAACGCGCCACAACAGGTGATTGACGCCGCGAGTGACCTGACGACGGACTTTTATCACGACGGTCTTGCACTTGCCCTCGCGAAGGTCGGCTACGATATGTCGCAGCCCGGCTAATTCGTTATCGAATTGTTGCCGGTTTGGAGGGCTGTCCGAGCGGCCTAAGGAGCTGGTCTTGAAAACCAGTGGGCAGCAATGTCCCGTGGGTTCGAATCCCACGCCCTCCGCGCATCCGTTGTCCCCCCTCTCTGGAGTCCGTGCTTGGCAAACCACACTTCCCCCCGCGCCGCCGCCCCGAGCGGCACACAGGCGCGGCACGGGCGACTCGCCGTGACCAGCACGTGGGGCACCGTGGGCAAGGGCGTCGGCATGGTTGTTGCCGTGCTGCTCGTGTCGCTCATCACCTTCGGCACGATCGTCTACTGGAACCTGCTCGGCAACGTCAGCACGTTTGAGCTCGAAGACAACTCCGACCCGAGCATCGACACGTTCGAGGGTGGCGTGAACGTCCTGCTCGTCGGCAGCGACACGCGAGTCGGCCAGGGCGAGGAGTTCGGCGAGGGCTCGCCCGACGCCGACGGCACGCTCAACGACGTGAACATGCTCTTCCACCTCTCGGAGGACCACTCGCACGCCTCGGTCGTGTCGATTCCGCGTGACACCCTCGTCGATACGCCGTCGTGCACGAATGACGACGGCGAGCAGGTGTCCGAGCGCTACGGCGTCATGATGAACTCGATTCTCGACGAAGGCGGCATGGGCTGCATCGTCGCGACGGTCGAGGAGATGAGCGGCCTCGACATTCAGTACGCCGCAATGATCACCTTCCGCGGCGTCATCGAGATGTCGAATGCGGTCGGCGGTGTCGACGTCTGCGTCGAGCAGCCGATCGAGGACACCTACGTTGGCCTCAGCCTTGACGCCGGCACCCACTCGCTCAAGGGTGAGGAGGCGCTGAAGTTCCTCCGCACCCGCCACGGCGTGGGCGACGGATCCGACCTCGCGCGCATCACGAACCAGCAGGTGTTCCTCTCGTCGCTGTTCCGCACCGTGAAGAGCAACGAGACGCTGACGAACCCCACGAAGCTCTACGGCATCGCTCGAGCGGCGACGCAGAACATGACGCTGTCGAGCAATATGAACAACATCGACACGCTCGTGAGCCTGGCCTCGGCCCTCGCGCAAGTGCCGAATGATGCGATGGCGTTCGTGCGATTGCCGGTGGCCGACTCCGTCTACTCGCCTGGGCGGGTCGAACCAACCGCCGATGCGGATGTCATGTGGCAGCTGTTGCGTGATGATCAACCGTTGATTCAGAGCGCGAGCCCCGACGCGACGACCGGCACGGGCGACTCCGGCGGCACCGACTCGGCTGGTGCCGGCAGCACCGATAGCGGCGACACCGGCGATGCCACGAGCACCGACAGCCCGGACGCAACGACGGACAGCACGGTTGGACCCACCACCCAGCCAGCGCCGAGCGTCGATTTCGACGGCCAGACCGCTGATCAAGAGACCTGCTCCAACACCGACACCCTGTTCTAGGCGATATTGGCGGCCGATTTTCCAGGCCGCCGACATCGTGTAGTCTTGGTCAGTCTGGACACGTCGCATAGTCAGGCCGAGTGCACCACCCTGCTAAGGTGGAGTCCCTCAATAGGGGGACCGAGGGTTCAAATCCCTCCGTGTCCGCATTAGAGAATTTCTCCGAAATTCTCTCGATCTTCAAGTCGCAGCTCATCGCGCTCCTTGTGCAGGGCTGAGTGGCGGGCGAGAGCTTCGCGGTCGAAGCCACGCGCGCTACCGCGTCACCAGCTTCGCCGAAGGCGCGAGGCTACTGACCGCCATCGCCGACGCAGCGGAAGCTCGTAGTTCGGGTTGGTCTTGTCGCGCGCGTCGAGCGAAGTGGATTCAGTCAACAGTGATTCTCCTCAGGCCTGTGGGCCCGCGAAGGCGAAGCGATGCAACAGGATCTACCAGGTCGAGGTCGCCCGCGCCGTGCACTTGCACGCCATGCTCTCCTTTGTGCTGTTCGTCGTCGTGCACGTCACGCTGGTGTTCACCACGGGGGCGCTGCCCATCCTCAACCGCATGTGCGCGGGGGAGGAGGCGGCTACGTTCCCAGCGCGAGTGACGCGGCGATCGCGAACATCGTCAGCGCGATCACGATGTCGAGGATGCGCCAGGCGCGGGGTTTGCGGAAGATCGGGCGCAGCCAGCGCGCGCCATAGCCGATCCCGAAGAACCATGCGAAGCTGCCGAGGACGGCGCCCGCGCCGAAGCTCCAGCGGGACTCGTGATACGAGTTCGCGACCGAACCCATGAGCATCACGGTGTCGAGGTAGACGTGCGGGTTGAGCCAGGTGATCGCCGCGATCGCGAGCATCGTCCCCCCGAGCGGCGCGCGAGCCTCCTCATCTGCCTCGGGCTCGAGCGACTCGGTACGAAACGCTCGGCGGAGCGCGAATGCGCCGTAGAACACGAGGAACACGACGCCGGCCCAGCGCATCACCACGATGAGCCACGGCGCGAGCGCGATGAGCCCGCCGAGGCCGAAGATGCCGAGCGAGATGAGCGCCGCATCCGAGACCGCGCAGAACAGGGCGATCGCGAAGACGTGCTCGCGGCGGATGCCCTGGCGCAGCACGAAGGCGTTCTGGGCGCCGATGGCGATGATGAGCGAGAGGCCGAAGCCGAGGCCGGCGAGGGCGGCGCCAGGGGAGTAGATCACGCATTCCAGGGTAAAAACGGCCATGGCTAAGTCATAATCAACTTTCTTCAGTAGATTAAGCAGAGCTTATGAAACTCGATCTCGCCCGCCTTCGTGCCCTCGTTGCCGTCGTCGACCACGGCTCCTTCGACGCGGCCGCCGACGCGCTCCACGTCACCGCGTCGGCGGTGAGCCAGCGCATTCGTGCGCTCGAGCGTGACGTCGGGCGCGTGCTCGTCGTGCGTGCCCGGCCGGTGCGGGCGACCGAGCACGGCGCGGCCCTGCTGCGGCTAGCGCGCCAGCTCGAGCTGCTCTCGAGCGAGGCCGAGCAGGTGCTTCGCGACGATGCGACGGCGTCGCTACCCATCGCGGTGAACTCTGACTCGCTCATCACCTGGGTGCTGCCCGCGCTCGCCCCGCTCGCCGGCGAGATCCCGTTCGAGTTTCAGCGCGACGACCAGAGCCGCACGGCCGAACTGCTGCGCAACGGCACGGTCGTCGCGGCGATCAGCTCCGACCGCGAGACCGTGCAGGGCTGCGCCGTGCGCCCGCTCGGCGTGATGCGCTACCGGCCGGTGGCGACACCCACGTTTCGCGCGCGCTGGTTCGGCGAGGGTCAGCCGGGCTTCGCCGCCGCCCCGCTCATCGAGTACGACGAATCCGACTCGCTGCAGCGAGAGTTGCTCGCCCGCGTCGCGCCCGGGGCCGCGCCGCCGCGGCACCGCGTGCCCGGATCGGGGGAGTTCGTGAAGGCCGTCGCGAACGGTTTCGGCTGGGGCATGGTGCCCGAGCTGCAGCTCGTCGACGCGGTCGAGCGCATCGGAGCGCTCCACATCGACGTGCCGCTGTTCTGGCACAGCTGGTCGTTCGGTACGGCCACGCTCGAGCGTGTGACCGACGCGCTCTTCGCTGCGGCGGCCGCGAACCTACGGCCGGCCGAGCGCTAGGAGCGCGCGGCACGTGGCTTGCGCGGCAGCACGATGATGCCGACGAGCATGCCCGAGCCAAACAACCCCGCGACGAGGTAGACGAGCGCATCCCAGCCCCACTGCTGGTAGAAGACGCCGCCCACGTAGCCGAACACGCTGGACCCGACGTAATAGAGCAGGTTGTAGAGGGCGGTCGACTGCGCGCGGCCCTCGGTCGGCCAGGCGCCGGCCCAGCCGGATGCGGTTGAGTGCGAGCCGAAGAATGCCGCGGTCATGAGCACGAGGCCGACGATGATCGCCCAAAGGTTCGGGATGAGCATGAGCAACAGCGAGGCGATGGCGACGAGGTCGCACACGATCATGACAAGCTTGCGGCCGTGCCGCCCCGCGATGCGCCCCGCGAACGGCGACGATACCGAGCCCGCGAGGTAGGCGAGAAACACCATCGACGACACCCACACCGGTAGCAGGAACGGCGGCGCGCTGAGGTGAAAGCCGAGGTAGTTGTAGATCGCGACGAAGCCGCCCATGAGTAGGAATGGCTGCACGTAGAGCGACACGAGCACGGGGTCGTGCAGGTGGCGCCACGCGTTGCGCAGTGTCGCCGCGATCGATTCGCCGATGCTGATCTGGTTCAGCGGCTGGAATCCGCTCGGCCGCGGCGCGAGCAGAATGAAGAGCACGGATGCGATGGCCGAGAGAATCGCGACCGCGAGCACGCCGAACTGCCACGAGCCGGTCGCTTCGGCGAGCGGGCCTGAGATGATGCGCCCTGAGAGGCCGCCGATCGTGTTGCCGGCGATGAACGTGCCGACCGCGGCGGCCGCATCCTTCTTATGGACTTCTTCATTGAGGTACGCCATCGCGACGGCGGGGACGCCGCCGAGCGCGCAGCCCTCGAAGAAGCGCACGATGATCGCGAACTCGAAGTTCGGCATCGCGAGGGTGACGAACGCGAGCAGCGTTGCTGCGACGATCGCGATCGACATCGCCCGCTTGCGTCCGATGCGGTCGGCGACGAGCGACCATGGCACCACTGCGAGGGCGAGCCCGAGCGTGCCCGCTGAGATCATGAGCGCCGACTCGGCCGTGCTGACGCCAAATCCTTCGGCGATCTGCGGCAGCACGGCCTGGGGCGCGTAGAGCTGTGCGAACGTCGCGACCCCGGCAATGAACATAGCGAGCTGGACGAGCGTGTAGCCGCCCGTGCCTCGGCGGTGTCCTATCCAGGTGGTGCCCGTTTCAGAGAAGCCCGCATGCCCAGTTGTCACCTCTCCAAGTTACTCTCTGGCGCGGATTTGAACTTCCGCCAGGGCGTTGCTAAGCTAGATCAGTCGCCAAGGCGACCTGCGCCTGTAGCTCAATGGATAGAGCATCTGACTACGGATCAGAAGGTTGGGGGTTCGAGTCCCTCCAGGCGCACTCTGTGTGGAGACAGAACTGGACGGCCCGCTTCGGCGGGCCGTTTTGCTTTGCCGAGAAGTCGAGGAAGTCGTCGAGGTCGCACGGACGGGCGTTGACGGTGGTCGGGTTGTCCCATCACGAACAACTCGGCGTTGCGCACCGCGTCGCCCCAGCGATCTCGCGACTGGTTCTCTGCGAACTGTCACGAGGTGTTGCCGCGGATGCGCTGGCGTCGGCCGTTGCTCCCACGCCTTGAGGTAGCGGACCCGAACTCAGCAGGTCGCGAAGATGGCGCAGGTGCTCGACGCGGTCGCGAGCACGCGGCCGTCCGCATCCCGCACATCCGCCTCGGCGAAGCCCGCGCGCGAGCCCGACTTCGTGACCCAGCCGTGCACGTGCACGAGGCCCGTGTCCTCGGTGATTGTGCGCAGGTAGTTCACCTTGATCTCGAGCGAGGTGTACGCCTGCCCGGCGTGCAGCGTCGTGTGAATCGCCGTCGCGCACGCCGAGTCGAGCAGTGTCGCCGCGAACCCGCCGTGCACCGTGCCGACTGGGTTGTAATGGGACGCGGTCGCGAGCACGCGGCCCTCCGAAGTGAGCGACGATGCTTCTTGCTCACACGCTAACGCGACCGCGTGGCCCGCGCGCGAGCACTCGCGGCGGTGCGCGCATTCGTGGTCAAATGAAACGAAGGAGGGGATCGCAATGGGGCAACTTCGAATCAAGCGAATCTACGACGAGGCGAGCGACGACGACGGCGTGCGGGTGCTCGTCGATCGACTCTGGCCGCGCGGCGTGGCGAAGGCCGATGCCCGGCTCGACGAGTGGTGCAAGGGCGTCGCGCCGAGCCCTGAGCTGCGCAAATGGTGGGACCACGACGCCGATCGCATGGATGAGTTCGCCGCGAAGTACCGCGCCGAGCTCGACGAGGAGCCGGATGCGGTCGACGAGCTGCTTGGCCTGGCGAGAGAAAACGACACGGTCACGCTGCTCTACGGCGCAAAGTCGCCCGAGATAAATCACGCGGTGATTTTGCGTGATTACCTCGAGGCCCACGCATGAGCAACGACAACGAACCGGACGAGGAATGCGGCGGCGTCGACGACTGCTGACTCCATTTGCTCTGCGAACGATGCGGCGGGTACCGGTCAAAGGCGTGGATTGGGCCGGGTGTGTCGTCGCCCGCGGAGCCGCGCTGGGGACTGCAGAGGGGTTAGGTGACTCCTGATCAGCGGTGATTCCCCACCGCTGGAAGGATGTCCTCATGCCCAAAAGCGTTCCCCAAGGAGTTCCGGGACGACGTCGTCGCCATAGCGTTGGGGAGGGAGTCGTCGTTCGCTCAGATCGCGAAGGACGTCGCGATCTCCGAGCCCTGTGTGCGGCGGTGGGTGAAGATTGCCGAGGTCGATGGTGGCCGCCGTGTTGGCGTGACGTCGAGCGAATCGGCCGATAACCGTGAGTTGCGCAAGCGAGTGAAGCTGCTCGAGCAGGAGGTCGAGGTCCTCCCCCCGTCGCGCTGACGTGTCGGGTGCTGAAGTTCGTGAAACAGCCCAATTACCGGCGTCTGCAGGATCCCGTGTCGCAGCGGGACTGGGACGACGCCCACTTAACCAACGCGGCCATCGACGTGCATACCGATGACCCCGCGTTCGGATTCCGGTTCATCGCAGATGAGCTCGCCGAGAACGGGTTCACCGCGTCAGAGCGGTGCCTCGGGTGGCGCTGACTGGCTCTGGCTCAGGCAAGTCTCGGAGCACCCGACCGGTGCGCGCTAGGTCTATCAGTGCGCCGTGAAGGATGCCTGGTCGAACCGGATCGTCGCATACTCAATCACCAAACGCATGACCTCAGAGCTCGCGGTCTCCGCCTTCCGGATGGCGATCCAGCGCTGCGACCACGTCGGCACGACGGTTCACATCGATAGAGGCGGCCAGTTTCGTTCGCGGCGCTTCCAAACCGAACTCGACCGGGCGGGGCTCATCCGATCCATGGGCCGGGTCGGCGCTGCCGGCGACTACGCGGCAATGGAATCGGTCTTCGCCCTGCTCCAGAAAAACGTGCTCAACCGCCGACGATGGGCCACTCGCGACGACCTTCGCCTCGCAATCGTGACACGGAGCGAACGGACCTACCACCGGCGCCGTCGACAGCGAGTCCTCGGCAAGTTGAGGCCCGTCGAATTCGAAGCCATCATGACCACACAGGACGAATCTGCGGCCCTGCGAGAAGAGTCACCAAGACCTTCAGCAGTCCCAAACCCCCGTAAGAAGTCGAATATGGGTGATGTCCGCGATCCATAGCTGGCGCGAGCGCTCTGCCACGAACTACTGCTCCACGAACTACTGCTCCACGAGGCCTGGGCAGGCGTCAGGCTTTCGCCACGGTCGAGTCATGAAGAGCCTCCCCCCCCCTCGCCGAACACTGTGCAGGTCAGCGATGAGCATGAGCCGGGCGGCCCGGTCCCGTCGCACGTCCAAGTCGCGCCACCCGCCTCCCAGGAAATGCGAGAGCAGCACCCCCATGCTATGAAGAACGAGACGATCACCGAAGACCGATCAAGGACGTGCTCATGATTTCGCGTGCATCTTGGGTGGCTATGCTGCCATGCATCGCACTAACCTCTGTCCCCGTAAGTCTCCGGAGCCTGCGTTAGTGAGAATCTGTATCATCGGCCCAGCGCGGTTTCCGATTATCGAACCGTTCGCTGGCGGCCTTGAGGCCCACACACACATGCTCGTCACCAAACTCGCGCAGCGAGGGCACGAGGTCACGCTTTTCGCCGCGCGGGGTTCTGACCCGTCATTGAACGCATCGTTCTACGATGCGGCGGAGTTTGAACCGAGCACTGCGACGCGCCAAGATGTAGGCGCCTCACCGAAGATGTGGATCCGTGAGCACCATGCCTACTTGTCGCTCATGATCGACCTTGCCGAGTCCGGCGCGAACCGATTCGACGTGGTGCTGAACGTGAGTATCCATCACTTGCCGATCGCGATGTCCAGGTTGCTCAGCATTCCCCTAGTGACGACGCTCCATACGCCACCCCTGGACTGGCTCGAGTCGGCGATGCGTGTTCGAGGGGCAAACACGACCTTTGTTACGGTGAGCAAGCATATGCAGCTTGCCTGGGCCGATCAGGTCGACTCAACGGTTGTGCTCAACGGAGTGGATACGGACGCGTGGCGGTTCGGCCCTGGTGGGGAACGAGCTATTTGGTTCGGGCGGATTGTTCCGGAGAAGGGCACTGCTGACGCGATCCGCGCCGCATTCGAAGCCGGAATGTCACTCGATATCGCCGGCCCCGTGCACGACAAGGGTTACTTCGAGGCCGAAGTCGAACCGTGGCTCGGCACCCAAGTCCGGTATCTCGGGCACCTGGACCACTCCACGCTCCGGGACGTGGTGAGGCACTCGAAGCTCGCGTTTGTAACGCCACGGTGGAACGAACCCTACGGGCTGGTGGCGGCAGAAGCTACCTCGAGCGGCACCCCGGTAGCAGGGTTCGAGCGAGGAGCTTTGCCCGAGGTTATCGGGGCGAGTTCTGGTCGTCTGGTGCAGGCAGAGCAACCGCACGCACTCGCGCAGGCAGCGGCCGAGGCTGCTGCACTGCCTCGGGACGAGGTCCGCGCG
Source organism: Gulosibacter sediminis (assembly GCF_030011715.1). Lineage (NCBI taxonomy): Bacteria > Bacillati > Actinomycetota > Actinomycetes > Micrococcales > Microbacteriaceae > Gulosibacter > Gulosibacter sediminis. The sequence continues at coordinate 30,042 of NZ_JASCYH010000025.1, forward strand.
CATGCCGTCGCGCACTGTTCGCTGGAGCGAATGGTCACGGGGTATGAACGGGTCCTCGACGCGGCCGTCAGTTCGGGCAAGCGCAGAACTCCTGCACTGTGATCGGTTATTACGTTCACCATCACGGGCGCGGCCATCTTCGGCGGGCGTGCGCGATCGCCGCCAGGCTCGGCGTTCCAATCACCGGCATCTCGTCGCTGGCTCGGCCCGAGGGATGGCCGGGCCAGTGGCTCCAACTCGAGCGCGACGACGTCAGCGGTCACGGACGCAGCGAAACGGCTGACGGACGTCTGCATTGGGCGCCGAAACACGACGCGGGTTTACGGCATCGAATGGCGAAGATCGCCGCCTGGATCGACAGGACTGCACCGGATGCGATGGTGGTCGACGTTTCGGTAGAGGTGGCCTTGTTCGCGCGCCTCCACGGCGTACCGGTCGTCAGCATAGCCTTGCCAGGTGTGCGGTCAGATCATGCGCACCGCCTCGGTTTCGATGTCTCGGATGCCATCATCGGCGCGTGGCCCGAGTGGGCGATGGGGATGCTCCGCGTCGACACGGCAGACACTCCCGGCGCGGGACCGGTTGCCCAGCCTCTGGCAGGGAAACTCTTTGCCGTGGGTGCGATCTCCGTCCAGGCGAACAGTCCCGGACGCACCCCGGCGTCGATACATCGAGTAGTCGTCCTGGGTGGTGGTGGCGGTGGCGGCATGCGTGAACCCGAAATCCTCGCCGCTCGCGCGCAGACACCCGGCGTGGAGTGGATCGAGGTGGGCACGAGTGCCGACAACTGGTCGCCTAACCCGGCGGATTGGCTTGGACGCGCGTCGATGGTGGTGAGCCATGCGGGCCAGGGTGCGGTCGCAGACATTTCCGCTGTCGGAGTTCCCGCCTTAGTAGTTCCGCAGGAACGCCCCTTCCGCGAACAAATCATGACGGCGCACACGCTTTCGCGGGCTGACGGACTCCCGGTAATGGTGGCGAACAGCTTCGCACGTAACGACTGGGCCCAATTACTTGAGCGGGCTGGACAGCTTGACGGCAGTAACTGGAAGTCGTGGAACGATGGCCACGGTGCGGATCGGGCCGCCGCGGTCATCCGGGATATCGCGGGGAACCCATGATGCGCACGGCAGTCATCACGATCGCACATGGGCGACATGCGCACCTTCGCGCTCAGCAGGAGGGGCTCGCCCTCTCCGCGCAGGCGCCGGACGACTACATCATCGTCGCGATGGACGATCCTGAGATTCGTGACATGGCCCCGCCATTCGCGACGGTCGTCGACGTTCCGAGCATGCCGCTCGGACTGCCTCTGTCACGAGCTAGGAATCTTGGTGCGGCGGCGGCGATCGCGGCAGGAGCGGAACTGCTCATATTTCTCGACGTGGATTGCATCCCGGGGCAGTCGCTCGTTGGCGGGTACGCTGACGCTGCCGGTCGACCGGCCCTGGGGCGGAGTCTGCTCAGTGGCCCGGTAACGTATCTCGACCCGCATGGCGTGGATGGTTACCCCATCGGCACGATCGGTGAGCTGGATGCGCCACATCCAGCTCGCCCGGCACCCGCGCCGGGCGAGCTGGCGCGTGCCGAGTCCCCGGACTTGTTCTGGTCGCTTTCTTTTGCGCTCTCGGTGGAAACCTGGGGCACCATTGGCGGATTCTGCGAAGAGTATTCGGGCTACGGGGGCGAGGACACCGACTTCGGATACATGGCGGCGAGTTGCGGCATCGATCTCGTGTGGGTTGGGGCGGCGCGCGCGTACCACCAGTGGCACGAGACGAGTACGCCCCCCATACAACACCTCGATGACATCGTCCGCAATGCGAACGTATTCTTCTCGCGTTGGCAGATGTGGCCGATGCGGGGCTGGCTCGACGAGTTCCGCGCGCGAGGTCTTGTCACCGGCGGTGTCGGCACAGAGCCTGCGCGGCGTCGCTGGCCGCGGGAATGATCGAAGAGCGAGGCACGAACCGCACGTTGGTGACGGCTGCCCGCGGCGCCCACGTCATAGGGAAGTGTTCACGAGCCGTCGGTATAGGTCCGCATGCTCGCGCGAGATCTCCTCACGCTGTGCCCGGCGAAACGACGCGCTCGGTACAGAGGAGGGGGGTGCGCTAATTGCCGCCAGCACGGCCGCCTGGAGCGAATCCGCATCGAACCCGCTCTCATCGTGCTGGTATGAGATCACCGGTGCCTGGTCCGTGTAGTACCCGCAGGTTGGCGCGATGACGGTGGTGCCCACGTCGCGGCACGCTTCCAACCAACCAGAATGCGTACCGAATCGGTACGGAAGCACCGAGGCGTCAAGGCTTGTCAGGTAGCGCCACAACTCCGCATCCGAGAAATAATCGTGAACGCGCAAGTCGATCCAGCCCGATTTTGCCTGTTCCTCCAGCCAGCTGCCGAGTACGGGGTCTCGTCTCGCGCCGTCTCGATCGAGCACGTCGCGGTGGCCGTTCACTTGAATCACGATACCGTCATGGCGCTGCCGCAAGTCAACAAGCGCGCGAATGACCGGCAGTGGATCCATACTGGCGCGCAGGCTCTTGATGTGAACGCCGATGCGGAATGCGCTTCGCCGTGAGCGGTGCTGTCGTTGGTATCTTGGTATCGAGTCGAGGGGGACGACGTGCGGATGGGGCAGTACCCTCGCGGTTCTTCGCCATCTCCGCGAAATCTCGTCTGCCGCGCCGTCGGTGAGTGTGATGAGTTCATCGGCCGCGTTCATCAGCACGGTGATCTGTGCATCGTGCAGTTCGTCGGTTTCGTGATGCGGATTGCGAAGATCATGCACCGTGTAGACCAGAGGTTTCCCGGCCGCCCGCAGGGCGGCAACCAATGCTTCGAGTTGTTCGGGGGTACGTGCGTCGAAGCCGAAGTGAATGTGGAAAATATCGAACTCGCCGCGGTGATGCCCAACCCATTCGGGGTCGAGCATCACCGGCGGCCACCACCGCGCAGCAGCCCCGGCCCCCGAGCCCGCCGGTGTCGGGTCCTCAAGCCGAAGCACCCCTGCCTCCCGAACTGGATGTACCGGTTGGAGGTGCTGAACGTAGACGTGGTTGGCGGGCACGCTCGCCACACGGATCGGAGGGTGAGGTGTCAACGGCATTCCCTTCACAATCGCGTGTGGCGCCAGCAGCTAGTGTGTTCGGTTTGGTCGTGTGGTTACTTTGACGGTGTGCGATTCTCCGCGCTCACCATCCAGGCGAGTTGCTCGAAGCGTTGGATGATCGCGTGCAGCAGGTCGGCGCTCGTCGGATCTTGTTCGTCGACGTTGTCGTGCACGTCCCGAAGCGTGCCGACTGTGGTTTCGAGTCGCTCGGTGATGAGGTCGATTGTGTCCGCGGTGTCGACTTCGCCCGCGGGGAACTCGGGCAGCGTCGTGTTCTTGGCCACCGTGCCGCTGCGTCCGTCCGGAATGGCATGGAGCGCGCGCATGCGTTCGGCGACCTCATCGCTAAACTCACGCGCGCTCTGGACAATCTCGTCCAGTTGGCGGTGGAGATCACGGAAGTTCTTGCCGACAACATTCCAGTGCGCCTGCTTGCCCTGTAGATGAAGCTCGATGAGGTCAACGTGTATTCGTTGGAGGTCGTCAGTGAGTGATGCCGATGCCTTGAACCCGCCCTCCGCATTCTGCCTGGTGCTACGGCGGGCGCTGGTCTTCGTGGATGTGCTCTTTGTTGCCATGAGATCTCCGTTCGTCTGTACGCAAGGCCTATCAGACTCGCTTGTGTTAGACCTCAACGACTGCGTGGCGCGTCCGATTGCAACCCGGCGAGGTAGTCCGCGAAACCGTGCGGCGCGCGACCGAGTGTCCGCGCAGAGGTGCGCACCGGACATCGAGCGGACGCCACGACGCGATAACCTCCAGCCCGCAGAGCCTGCACGAGATGCACATCCTCGTCGTGTGTGACCGGAGGGAAACCGCCCGACGCGAGGTACGCATCGGCTCGGACACCGAGGTTCGCGCCATGGACGTGCTCGTGCCCATCAACCGGCCGATAGTCGTCTGCCCATTTGCTGAGCGTTTCGTTCATGTCGCTACTAGCGGTCGGGATCACCGTACCCACTATGGCGGCGGCGCCCTCCGCTGCCTCGCGCAGTTGCTCGACGCACCAGTGGGCCGGTACTTGAGAGTCGCCGTCGCTGTTGGCGATCCAGACATTTGAGGGCGGTAGCCTCAGGATCCCCAGCGCCGTAGCGACGCCGACTGCGCGTGTTCGTCCGACCATGCCCGATTCGAGCTGCACGAACTCCACCCGCGGATCGCCCGCAGATGCGGCGCGGGCGGCAAGCTCGGAGTCATCGACGCAGGTGTCGAATGCGAGAACAAGGAGAGTGCGGACGCCAAAACTCGACTCGGCAGCGGTCATCGCCGCCAGTGCCGCGACGACCGCTTGTCCGATTAGCGCAGCTTCGTCGCGTACCGGAATCACCACCGCCAACGCCGAGCACGCAGGACCCCTCATATCGAGTCACTCGACGCGTTCAATGTGAAGACTTCCAAAAGGAAGTCCGCTTCGTGGTGCGTGACCCGCGCGGTCCATCCACGTCGCCGGGCGGAGTCGTGCACGTCACGCCCGTCCAGCGCCCAACCGTCGATCGGGTGCAACCAATGGCAGAGCACCACCTGTGCGTCTGGCGTCACGCACGCTTCGATCCGTTCAAAGACCTCCCCCAGCTCGATACGAGTGAGGTAGTAGCCGAATTCAGACATGATAACCAGGTCGAAGGGACCGGTGTCTGGCCAATCCGCGGGCAACTCGCGTTGCTCGACACGAACATGCCGGTACTGCGACAAGCGGACACGGCTGCGCTCGACGGCCACGTCACTCGCATCGGTCGCGACCACAGATTCGCACCGCTGCGCCAGCCGCTCGGTGAGCGCGCCGGTCGCGCTCCCGAGCTCCAACGCTTGCCGGTAGACCGGACGAGAGAGCGATGTAAGCAGGACCTCTCGTTTGCGCACCTCGTAATCGCTGTCGAAGCGCCAGGGATCCGGGTCGCTGTTGAAGAGCGAGTTAAATGTTTCGCGTGCTTGCGGCGCTCCGAGCGAGCCGGGTTCGGTGCGAAGGAACACCTCCGTGTCTCGGTGAAAATGCTGCAAGAACTGCTCTGTGAGCACAGGAGCGTCCTCTGTCGCTGCGGAGAGCGGCGTCGTCTGGGACGGATATGCGGCCATCGCAAGCCGTTTTGCGCCCGCAGCGCTCGGATCGAGCCGAAAGGTGCGCATGGAACGCCAGCGAGGATCAGCGACGGGCTGAGCCCAGTGCCAGTACCAGATCGGAAATTCAAGCAGCGTCAGCTCAAGCTCGGCGGCTACTGCCGCGGCTATCTCGCCGACCGCGTCGTGGTCGGGATGGCCGTCGCTCCGCCATGGCGATGCAATGGTGCTGCCCGGAGTCACGAGTCGTCGAATTTCCCCCTCAATTTCGGTACCGAACTCGCCCACATGCCCGTCGGGCAGCCCCAGCGCAGTGAACGAAACACGGTTGCAGGACTTCCTCGACGTGCTCCCGAGCGCGTCCATAGCTGCGGTGAACTCTCGCCGTCGAATCACGGCGAGTTCTTGGCGGGTGTGCGTGCGGGAGTCGGGATGCGACGCTTCACCGTCGCTGCAGAGCACCACGGTGACGTCATGCCCGTGTGCGGCCGCCGTCGCAATCAGACCGCCCGCTCCGAGTGTTTCATCGTCAGGATGGGCGACGACGACGACGAGCGGGGCGCCCGGGGAGAGGAGTTGTGTCGTCGTGACGCCGGGGAGCTCGTGCGCACAATCCCAGTCGGAAGCGCCCGTGCCGGGCTCGTCGTGCGTGAACCGCGGGGCGGTCATGATTTGGCGACCGGAGTTGAGGGCCCGGTGAGCGCATGCCACGGATCGTCACGCACGATGAACTCGCCAAGAGCGGCATCGTCTCGGCCGCCGTGATGCTGCTGCAGGTACATTGCGAGGTCAGCGACGCGACGGGCATGCACATCGTCGAACGCGAGGGCGGAAGGGCTGCGCGCCACACCCGAGATCTCGAGCACGTCGGCGCAGATGTCGGCGATCGTGCTGCGCAGCGCGAGGGAGTCTGGCCAATCGAATGAGGCGTTGTCGACGCGTTCCGCTGCATCGGTGAGCGCAGTCTTGCCGGTCCGAACCAACCGGGCGGCACGACCCAGTAGGGCGAAACCGATCTGATCCGGGGGGCGCGGGGGCGGCGCCCCGCGGCGGGCGCGCGGAGAAACCCCCCCCCCCC